>CAYMXK010000449.1:0-3830 GCA_964393915.1 uncultured Prolixibacteraceae bacterium | reverse complement strand
TCCGAACGCCCCGCAACTGTGCTTTAAACGTCAGACTGCCCGGTTTGCTTGCAGTCAGGCGCACCAGAATTACCTGGTCCGGAGCCGAAGAAAGAACTTCCCTTCGGAAGGTAACTCCATCCACAGTATATTCAACGCCGGTAATTCCTGTGTTTAAATCAAGCCACCGTTTATATCCGCTCAGCGTTTCCTGTTTTTCAAAAAACAGGTGAAGGTTGGCCAGCGACTGGTATTTTTGCTGTTCGACGGGATATCCCATCAGATTACGGCCAAACAGTTTATGTGCTTCGATCGGTTTCCCTTCAAAAATGTATTTTTGAATCTGAGGCAAAACTTCAGCACCTCCTTTAACCACGGTCGAATAAGGCCCGCCCGACCAGTAGGTTTCTTCATTTAACTGTATCCGTTCTTCTCCGGATTTTCCAAAAACCATGGCTCCCAACCTGCCATTTCCAACGGGCAGGGCTTCCTCCCATTTTGCTGCAGGAGCATCATACCACATCAAAATGGCCGGGTCAAAATCCTTTTGGTCGATTTTTGAAGGAATGTCGATGCTACTGGAAATGGCACTTACCGAAATTCCCGCAGCTAAAAATATAACGATTAACAGTTTGCTCATCTTGCTAATTTTAAATATTATATAATATATTATTTAAATTTTGAATCCACTACGAAAAGTATATTGTCCACGAATTACACTAATTGACACTAATTTTTGTATTTGATATTCAGACAATTATAAAAACCAAATTTTCACTAATTCTCCGAAAACAAGTTTTCGGAGTTGACTCAATTTTTTAGTTTAATCTGAAATTCAGATTATTTCTTGTAAAAACAGGAATATTTTCGATTTCCAGTTTATAATCCAGAGTTTGTCCGCCCTTGTGCTTTTTGCCTGTTAACGTATCAGTCCACTCAGAACCTGCCGGAAGATAGATTTTCCTGGAGGCTATTCCTGCCTCAACTACCGGTGCAACCAAAATATCAGGACCGAACATGTATTCATCTTCGATGTTGTAACATTTTTCATCCTCGGGAAAATCGAAAAACAGTGGTCGCATTACCGGTGTGCCATCCTGAGAAGCGATATCCATATGCTTTTGTATGTATGGGCGAAGCTTTTCACGGACATTAAGGTAGTGTGCCATAATTTTATAGGCATCATCTCCAAAACTCCATACCTCGTTTGGTCCACCGGTACCGGTAAGCTGCCCCTCAATCTTTTTCATTGGACTGTTCACCCCGTGGATCCTCATAACAGGACAAAATGTACCATATTGAAACCAACGAATTAACACCTCATTGTAACCCTCCGATTGCGGATTGGTCCAAAAGCCTCCAATGTCAGTTGTCCACCAGGGTATCCCGCACAAGCTGATGTTTAAACCAGCTTTCACCTGTTTTCTCAGCGTTGGAAAATCGCCGTGAATATCTCCTGACCATAAAAGCGCCCCAAGCCTTTGGCTGCCAATCCATCCGCTCCGGGTAAGATTAATAATGTTTTCCTGGTCATTCTCCTTTTGTCCTTCATAAATAGTTTGTGAAAAATGATAGGGATACAAACAGGAAACTTCAAGACCGTTGCCCGCAAAGTATCTGACATTATGATACTCAAGAGGTTCCATTTCGGGTTCTGCTTCATCCATCCAAAAATTGCGCACTCCCAAATCGTAATAGTTTTCCTTTAGTCTGGCCCAAAAAGCCTCCCTGGCTCCGGGATGGGTAACATCGACATAGGTAAGGTCGTCGTTAACCTTTAAAAACAGGTTGTTTCCAAACTCTGGCCGGATGGTAAAATTTCTTTTTTTGAATTCAGTATAATTCTCGCTTTGAGGAGCCAAAGTGGGCCATACCGAAACAACCAGTTCTATCCCCATATCTTCAAGTTCCTTAACCATTGCAGCCGGATCGGGCCATAATTCAGGATTAAATTTCCAGTCACCCGTAACCGGCCAATGGTAAAAATCGGCCACAATTACAGAGATAGGTAAGTTTCTTTTTTTGTATTCACGGGCAACCGACAGTAAATCGTCCTGTGAATAATACCGAAGTTTTGATTGCCAGAAACCAGTCGCAAACTCAGGCATTTTGGGCGATTTACCGGTTAGATTGGCAAAATGTTTAACCAAATCAGCCGGTGTATCTCCCGGAAAAATGATATAGTCGATTTGCCTTGTATATTCAGCGTAAAAACTGGTATGGGTAAGTGATAATTCGGCACGACCAACGGCGGGATTGTTCCAGATAAAGCCATACCCCTTGCTCGAAAGCAAAAAAGGAATGGAAATCTGGGTGTTCTTTTGTGCCAGCTCCAGGACTGTTCCCTTTAAATCGAGGCAATCATTGGGATATTGTCCCATACCATATAAATGCTCATCTTTTTCGGCTTCGAAGGTCACTTTCATTTCAAAATGATCGCTCCCTTTGCTTTTATACTGACGGGCAAATTGCGGGTGATGATGGTGATAGGCTTCACGAAGCAACACCTCATTTTTATCATTTAAATAGGTAATCCGTCCTCTGCGTGATTCTATCTCCGCCCTGATTCCTCCATTCTTAACCACTGCCTTGTCTTCAGCGATGGATATTTCAAGCTGAGCGCCGGGCTGTGGCAGCAGATTCCAGTCCTGGTCTGTAATACGGAGACTTTTTGTACTCCTGAAGCGGAGTGCATCAGCACCATATGCGTCAATCCAGTATAATTCCCCTTCGTCCTCCCATTGCAAGCGGTTTTCAAACTGCGTAAAAGGGCCGGCTTTTTTTACCTGGGAACCAACTTTCGCTGACAAGAAAATCAATGCAATCATTGAAATAAGAATAGTTTTTAATCTAAAAGCATTCATGCCTTATGGTTTTATAGTAACCGTTACCGGTCCGGTTTTCTCCAAAAATAAGAAAACGACAAGATCATTGCCATCAAGCTCATGATTTATGCCAATTCTGGCATCTTTCGCAGGCTTGCCATCAACAAGTACCTCTGCTTTGTTACCTTTCCAGTTTTTCACGAAGAATGCCGGATTACAAATTGGGCTTTCAGTGCTACCGGCCATTTTAATCTCCAGACTCTCTGCATTAGAATTTTTCGATTCGATTTGGTAGCATCTTTCACTTTTCTCATACCCATGCGAGACAAAACCTTCACCCTTTATTTCGATTTCAGGGGCATAAGCCCAGGACCTTCCCAGTTTTACAACTTCTTTCAAGTCCATTCCGTTTATTCCGTATAAACCATTCCAATATTCCCTGTCTCCTTTTTCGTGGAGTACCGGGTCGGAAATCGGAAAACTGCCGCAGTGTGAAGGCCGATCGGATGTGGTGCTGGTGCGGCCGTCGCATCGTGCCTGTCCGACCGGAAAATGGTTACATCCGCCATGGTCGTTGTACCTGCTGATATTGTTTTCTCTTAGTACCATTTTGTTACCAGGCTCGAAACAAATAAAAGGTTTGTTTTCCGATTTGAAATTATATTGCTGAACCGTGTAATCTTTACGATCGCTCCAGTCAAGAATCTTTGGTTTTTCGACATACGAAACAGAACTGGTATTTCCTTCATAATCGGCTACATGAACAAAATCCTTATAGAGAAGGTCACTCTCCATCTGTCCGGGATGAAGCAATGGCAATGACTCCTGAAATTGCCGCGGAAACCCCAGTGTTCCTGTTTTCCAGGAAACTTTCCGGATGCCGGCTGCATCGGGATAGATATAATGATACTCATCTATCCAGCACTCCCACCCTGTTTTCGGGTCTACCCTCCAGGTATTGTCGTATGCACTTACCGGTGCATACCTCCAGTGCACAACCACCCGGGCATCATTGTTTTCAATTAT
>CAYMXK010000448.1:2527-3850 GCA_964393915.1 uncultured Prolixibacteraceae bacterium | reverse complement strand
AGGAGGCAGATCCCGGCAAGATATGGAAGGCACAAATCCCTGAAGGGCATAATCTTGCCGATATGGAAGGCGCCTGCCCGGGTGCCCCGGGAGAAGTAAAAATCACCTGGCATCCGCTCCAGGAACCATCAAAGAAAATGGAAACCGGCTGGATGGCGGTGGATGACCAGAAAAATTTTACGCTGCAGTGGAAACTGGAAAACCTGACACCCGGCACGAAATATATTGTCAGCATGGAAGCACGGAGCACTCCCGGGGGAAAATTGTCTGACAAAGTGGAAGGAGCCTTCCGGACGCCACCGGCGCCCGGGCAGGAGGAAGAACTGAAATTCTGCATTGTCACCTGTCATGACTTTCCCCGGAAGGATGATCCTCAGGGGCACAAAATCTATCCGGTGATGATGAATATGTTTCCTGACTTTTACGTCCATACCGGTGATGTGGAATACTACGACAAGGCTGAACCGTGGGCCCTGACCGAAGAGCTGATGCTTTTCAAATGGGACAGGTACTTTGCCCTGCCGCTGCAGCGCAACTTCTTCAGGTTCGTAACCACCTACTTCATGAAAGATGACCACGACGTGCTCACCAATGATGCCTACCCTGGTATGACTTACGGTACCGTTTCGTGGGAAAGAGGCCTCGAAATATTTGATAAGGAGCAGTTTCCCTCCAATGACAAACCATACAAAACGGTACGCTGGGGCAAGGATCTCCAGATCTGGATGGTGGAAGGACGCAATTATCGGAGCAAAAACAGCGATCCCGATGGCACTGGGAAAACCATCTGGGGAGAAGAGCAGAAAGAGTGGCTATTCCGCACCCTGGAGGAGTCGGATGCGACCTTTAAGCTGCTTATAACACCCGGACCGATTCTCGGGCCTGACCGCACCAAAAAAGGGGATAACTATTCCAATTCCATTTTCAGGCATGAAGGGGATGAGATCCGCAACAGGCTCAACGCCTTCGACAACCTGTTTATCTGCAACGGTGACCGCCACTGGCAGTACGTAACCCATTTTGAGGGTACCAACCTTTGGGAATTCAGCTGCGGAGCCGGCTCGGACGTTCATGCCGGAGGCTGGCCGCCTGAAGATGTTCGTCCGGAACATCGTTTCCTAAGGGTAAAGGGAGGCTTTCTGAAAGGCAGTGTAACCAGGGAAAGCCAAACCGCCGTGCTGAAATTTCAGCATTACGATGTGGATGGGAACATGGTGCATGAGGAAGTATTCAGGAGGGAATCCTGATTTTGCCTCTGCCTGTGATTTTCCTGAAGTGGCAATCCTGATACCTCCAGACACTGAAGAGCTGGAGCTTACCATT
>CAYMXK010000448.1:0-2517 GCA_964393915.1 uncultured Prolixibacteraceae bacterium | reverse complement strand
AAACTAACACTTTTTGATCTGGTGAAAGATCACGGACAGCTTAACGACCTCAGCGACGCACCCCCTGAAATTGCCGCAGAGATAGCCCTGATCATGAGCCGAACATACGCCCGGTTTTACCTGGCCAAGTCCGGGGGAAACGGAGGAGGAATTCTCCAAAAGGCTTAAAATTGCAAATATCCCGGGTAAACCTGTGAACCGTGAAGTATATTAATGTTAATTTTAAGGCATTATTGACCAACCAATAACAATTAAAATTATATCCAATGGAAAAAAATTCAAGCAACAGCGACAATTCAAGAAGGACATTTTTACGGAATGCCACTTTGGGAACAGCAGGATTAGCCTTTGCGGCAAGTGCAAAAAGTTATGGCCGGATAGTGGGAGCCAACGACAGGGTACAAGTCGGGGTAGTGGGATTTTCAAACCGCACAAGAAGCTCACTTATCCCTGCCATGCTGAAAAACAGCGAAAGGATGAACTTCGAATTCATCGGCGTGTCGGATATCTGGAATAAACGACGCGAGGAGGGCGCAGCCTACATCAGGGACCTGGCTGGCAATCCCATCCGGCAATACCGTAACAACCAGGAGTTGTATGACGACAAGGACATCGATGCAGTGATTATCGGCACCGCCGATTTCCAGCATGCACTGCATACCGTTGAAGCGGCTGAAGCCGGGAAGGATGCATATGTTGAAAAACCATTCGCAGAGACCATGGAAGACAACCGGAAGGCACTCGCAGCCGTCAGAAAAGCAGGTATCATCGTGCAGATCGGGTCGCAGCGTAGAAGTCAGAAAAGCTATCATGCCGCGGCGGAATACATTCAATCGGGCAAGTTCGGGGATATCGTCATGGTTGAAATGTCCTGGAACGTGAACCAGCCCGGCCGTTGGCGCAGGCCTGCCGATGTGGCGGCCATTCGCGAAAACGATACTGACTGGAAACGGTTTCTCATGAACCGGCCCAATGCAGCATGGGATCCGAGAAAATACCTGGAATTCAGGTTGTTCTGGCCTTATTCTTCGGGTATCCCCGGACAGTGGATGGCTCACCAGATCGATACGGTCCACTGGTTTACAGGCTTGCCGCATCCGAGGAGCGTGGCTGCCAATGGCGGGATTTACCTCTGGAAGGATGGCAGGACAAATTTTGATACTATGACAGCAGTGTTTGATTATGGCCCTTTGAACGATAAATCCAAAGGATTCCAGGTTGTCTACTCTTCAAGGTTCACGAACTCAGCCGGCGGCACCAAGGAAATTTATTACTCCAACGGGGGTGAACTCAACCTGGATACCAACAAGATCACGCCCAACGGGGGATTGAACGACCGGTACGCAAGCGCTATGAACATGAAGCCCAACCTGCTCAGCGAAGTTTCGTTGTCTGACATTCCCGTAGAGGTGGTAACCAGTGCCGATACGGGTGCCGATTCCGCAACCGTAATGAACATGCTCAACTGGATGGAATGCGTGCGGAGCCGTAAAACACCCAACGCTCCTGTAGACGCCGGCTATAACCACTCCATCGCCAACATTATGAGTACCGCCGCCCTGCGCACAGGCGAATTCGTCACTTTCGACAACGCTAAACAGGAGGTTCTGGCAGGCGGCAAGGTATTTCAATATTGAGGTGGTTTTAATCGATAAAACAGGATTGGCGGGTTAAATATTCTTGGTGAGCGCTTTGTAGCTTAGTGCCTTAGCACCTAAAAACGGCTTTTCTGAGCAGGCTTATCCTTTGGAAACTGATAAAAGATTGTTATAAATAAACAACTTCTTTTACTTAAACTATTAAATATGTATTCAAGAATTCAATCAAATGGGGTCGCATTGATCATTTTAGCGACTACCTTTTCCTGCACCGGCGTGCAAAAAGAGGAAAAAAAGGAGGCGCTTCCCAACATTATCCTCCTCATGGGCGACGATCACGGCTGGGATGAAACAGGCTACAACGGACATTCCTTTGTAAAAACACCGGTACTGGATGAAATGGCAGTCAGCGGTTTGCGTTTCGACCGGTTTTATGCCGCCCACCCGAATTGCTCACCTACCCGTGGCAGTTTGCTGACAGGCAGGCACCCTAACCGCTATGGTACATTTGCCCCGAACTGGTCACTCCGCCCCGAAGAAATTTCCATTGCACACCTGCTCAAAGAGGCTGGGTATGCCTCCGCACATTTTGGAAAATGGCACGTAGGCCCCGTAAAAAAAGATTCCCCCACCAGTCCGGGAGCCATGGGCTTCGATGAATGGCTGTCGCACGACAACTTTTTTGAAATGGATCCGGTGCTCTCCAGAAACGGGGAACCTCCTCAGAAAATGGAAGGAGAAGGCTCTGAGGTAATTATTGACGAAACTATACAATTCATAGGAAGGTCAAAGGAGCAAAACAAACCCTTCATGGCAGTGGTTTGGTTCGGGTCACCCCACGAACCCTACAGCGGATTGCCCGGAGACCTGGCGCTCTATGCCAATCTGCCCGACAGCCTGGGCAACAAAAAAGTCGGCC
>CAYMXK010000447.1:0-3859 GCA_964393915.1 uncultured Prolixibacteraceae bacterium | reverse complement strand
CCAAACGACATCAGGAAAGCAACAACCAGTAAGAGCGGTAGTGGTGCAAAAAAATTCCTCATAGCATTCGATTTTTTTTGTTAAAGTTTTTTATATTTGTATTATGTATGACATAAGACGACAAAAATAGAGATTCTATTTTTATCTCCAAAACATTTGACAAATTTTTTTAATTAATTTTGTGATTATGAACATAGAAGATCTCAAGACAGTAATAACAACCATCGATACGCGCAGTCTGGTCGATAAGGTGGAAATGAATCTCATGGATTTATTTATCAAGCACAACCTGAAACCGGGTGATCCGATTCCCCGTGAAGTGGAATTGGCTACTGCCATGGGAGTTAGCCGCACAGTGGTCAGGGAGTCGCTGAACCGTCTGAAAACAATGGGTCTGATTGAATCCAAAAAGCACAAGGGGACGATAATAAAAAGCCCTGATATTTCAGTGATTCTGCAAAAGTCAATGATCCCTAAAATTCTGGATCAGGATACTTTGCGCAATATATTTGAAATGCGTTTGGTGATTGAAGTAGGTATGGCCGATTTTATTGTGGCAAGGGCGACCGATGAGGATATTGCCCAGCTAAGGGCTATAGTAAAAGATGAGCAATCGCCGTCGGGCAATACACTTTTTGATGTGGATTATGAGATTAAATTTCATGGGAAACTGTATGAGATTACCGGCAATGAGACGCTCAAATCTTTTCAGAATATGCTGTTGCCTGTTTTTAATTATGCCTATTCAAGCGGACTTATCAACAAGATGTTTGAGACGAAGCATTATGTGTCCCACATAGAGCTGGTAGATTTATTAAGCGAACGCGATGCCAACAAATTCAGAAAAGGCATGCGCAGGCATCTTGAGAATCATTTCAAAAGAGTATTGTTGTAATCATATTCATCAAACTGAACTCACAATATCAAAAATAAAATAACCTGCCATCAATCGACAGGTTATTTAATGTTATCGCGGGAAAAAAAAATTGTCAGCTAAGCGGATGGCTCATTTTCTCGAGGTACAGGCCGCGGATCTCCTGTAAATAATCAGTATCGAGCTTGTTGGAGTATATACGCACGAATTCATACAGCCTGGTTTCATGGTAAAAAGAGCCGTAAGCCGCATCGAATTTACTGCCAAACCAGTTGTATTTTACCTGTTTGGTGATTTTTTCGAACTGTCTCCATTTTAAATAGCTGGGAATCAGTATGTATCCATGGTAATCTTCCTTCAGGTCAATAAAGATATTCGGCTCAACCTGTTTCAGGTAGAGCATTTTTACGATGCGCACGAGTGCTTCGTATTTGCCTTTTTTGGTCCTTTTTAGAAATCCTATACCTGCTTCGTTGTATGCATTCTGCAAAGGTGCAACAATGTCGTAATTGCCGAAATGCCTCAATCGGATCACTGGAATTTCCTCATTCACAATGGTGGCGATTCCTTTTCCTGCATCGAAGTGCTCTTCGAAATCGGGTTGTATTTTCTGAGTCGCCCGCAAAATTTCCTCCAGACGGTAAGGCTTGTCGAGAGCAAGATAAAGATAAACTGGTGGTTTTGAATCCGGAAAATCACTGTAATATCCCGGAAAAGGATCCGGTGATTCGAAAACCAAAGTGCCAGGAGTAATTTTGTCATCCAGTATGGTGAGTTTTTCCAGTTTCACCAGGTTGCTGAAAACCTCCATTTTTTTGTTGTATTCCATAATTGATATATTTGATCAGTTTTTTAATATAAATACGAATGCCGGTTAAAGTTGTTTTGTTGCCCGATATTGGAAAGGTTACTTTTTCACAAAACTTTCAATCTAAACGAATGAAGCTGAGTGTAAGGCCCAACCAGAAAATTCTGGTCTCATTTCCTCCCGTTGTTTCCTTTGCGGAGGCGGCAGATTTTGCGCAAAAACACAAAAACTGGATAATTGGGCAGCAACAAAAGTATTTAAACCATTCGGTAAAACTCACGCCAGAGTTTCCGGTGAAAACCCGTTTTCACAGCGTGAATATACAACCTGGCGGCGAAAAATTTGCTGTAAGGCAGAAAAAATTTGAAATCACCATTTTATATCCTGAAATATATTCGCCAGGGGACACTCATTTTCAGGATTTTACAGCACGTGTAATGGATAGCATATATAGGTGGGAAGCCGGCAAATACCTGCCTGTAAGGATCGCGGAACTGGCTGCGCAACATAACCTTGTGTTTAACAGGATTACCATCCGGAACAATAAAAGCAACTGGGGAAGCTGCTCCTCAAAAAACAACATCAGCCTGAATTTGAAACTGATGAAATTGCCCGATCATCTTATTGATTTTATCCTCTTGCACGAGCTTGCCCATACACGGGTCAAAAACCATGGCCCTGAATTCTGGAAGCTTCTTGATTGTTTATCCGGAGGAGAAGCGAAAAGGCTAACTGCTGAAGTAAAAAAATATTCTACCATCAACTAAAAACCAGGAACGATGAAGATTCTGTTTTGATTTTCTTACCTTTTAACCTTGTTAACTTAAAATTATCTCTCTCATGGATTGGAAGCAACTTCTTTCTGCCAAAAGGCTGGGAATGGAAAGCCGGGGATACAGCCAGCCTGAAGAGGACCGGAGCCAGTTTCAGCGCGATTATGACAGAATTATTTTTTCTGCCGCTTTTCGGCGGATGCAGAACAAAACCCAGGTATTTCCATTGCCGGGCCGAATTTTTGTGCACAACCGGCTGACCCATACCCTGGAGGTGGCAAGTGTGGGCCGGTCGTTGGGAAACCGGCTGGCTGAAATGCTCTTCAGCAGGCAGGAATTAACCGATCCTGCCATGCTCAATGCGATAGGATCTGTGGTTTCGGCAGCCTGTCTGGCCCATGATATGGGCAACCCTCCATTCGGGCATTCCGGAGAGTCTGCCATCTCAAATTTTTTTCTCCATGGAAACGGCCATTTTCTCCAATCGAAAATGACAGAGTCCGAATGGAAGGATTTTACCCATTTCGACGGGAATGCCAATGCCTTCAGGCTGCTGACCCATGGGTTTCATGGGAAACGCAAGGGAGGGTTTGCCCTTACCTATACTACCCTGGCTTGTATCGTAAAGTACCCGTTTGAGTCGCTGGCAGCCAACCGCTCAAAACTTGGGTTCTTTCAGACCGAAAAGGAGACCTGGAAACTAATTGCCAGTGAACTTCAGATACCCAGGGTTTCGGAGAATCCGCTGGTTTTCATGCGCCATCCCCTGGTTTACCTGGTCGAGGCTGCCGATGATATCTGTTACCAGGTGATGGATGTGGAGGATGCCTTCAGGCTGGGCATTCTGAGTTACAGCGAAACTCTGGAATTGTTGATGGAATTCCACTCCTCATCGGGGCAGGATGTTCACGATTATATAGCTCAAACCATGATGAAGGTGGCCGATCCCAACGAGCAGATCAGCTACCTCAGGGCAGGTATCATCGGGATGCTGACCAGTGCCTGTTTTGATGTTTTTACTCACAATTATGATGACATAATGAACGGCAGATTTGAGGGTTCTTTGCTGAAAAACATGGATCCTGTATTGAAAAAAGCCATGAAGAGCGTACAGGAGGTTTCAGTATCGAGAATATATAACCACCGCACTGTAGTGGAGATTGAAATTGCCGGGTATAAAATAATCGGTACCCTGATGGAGGAGTTCTGCAATGCCATGCTTAAGCCCGAAAGCCCTCTCAGCGGGAGAATCCTCATGCTTTTGCCATCCCAGTACAAACCTTCCGATCAATCGGATTATTCCAAAATTCAATCGGTGGTCGATTTCATCTCGGGGATGACCGATGTGTATGCACTCGACCTTTACAGAAAAATAAAGGGAATAAGTCTCCCTGAAATCGTATA
>CAYMXK010000446.1:0-3892 GCA_964393915.1 uncultured Prolixibacteraceae bacterium | reverse complement strand
TGGGTTCATCTTTTCTTTGTCACTCCGGTACTCCCGTCAATAATGTCAACCCACCGGAACGAACATTTGAAAAGGGTATCAGGAAGTTTCTTTTTGTCGGCCTTTTAATACCACGAAAACATCCCGATATTCTGATAAAAGCCATAAATGATGCGTTTGAGGGGGAGGATTTCCATATAACCTTCATCGGGGAAGGAATAGAAAAAAAGAAGTTAGAGCAATTGGTGAAGAAACTGAACCTGGCAGACAAAGTATCGTTGCCGGGTCGTATTCCGCGCAACGACGTATTTAAAATGATGCAGGAATCCGACTGCTTTATTATGCTCAGCAGTCCGGAAACCTTCGGCCTTGTTTATCTTGAGGCGATGAGTATGGGCTGTATTACAATTGGCTCGCGGGGAGAAGGTATTGATGGAATAATTCAGCACGGGAATAATGGATTTCTCTGCAAAGCAGGCGACGAAAAAGAGTTATCGGCGCTTTTGAAAAACATTTCAGGGTTTTCGGGTGATGAACTCCTTGCTGTTTCAAACAACGCCATCCATACAGTTTCAGAACTCACAGACGATAAGGTTGCAAAACGTTATATCGAATTTGTAAGTTCGGTAAAGCCGGGTGACTACTTTATACTTAAGGACGAGGTTAAAGCCATTGACTTAAAAAAATATGAACTCCAGGGTTAATCCGGTAATTATAAAATCTTTCAATAATCTTAAGCTTTATTGTGAGACCGGGGATTTTAAAGGTTGGGACCCTTATGACGGGTTAAATTCGGGAATATTTCAGGCCACGCCATTGAAGTACTCTCGTCTGGCCCGGCAGGCATGGATTCAGCTCTTTAAACGCAACCCTGTAAACCTGCGTAAATTACTGCTTATTCCCAAGGAGCATAATTCCAAAGGAATCGGATTGTTTTTAACGGGTTACTGCAACCTGTATAAAATAGCTGAAACAGGGGATTATTCATTTGGAACGAAAGATGAGCTGCTTTATACTGTTTCCCGGTTGGCCGAATTATTAATTTCTATCCAATCCAAAGGTTATTCCGGAGCATGCTGGGGATACAACTTCGATTGGCAAAACCGGACGTTTTTTCAGCCAAGAAATACGCCAACCATAGTAGCAACTTCGTTTTGTACCGATGCCCTGTTCAATGCCCATGAGATTACCGGCAATAAAAAATATCTGGAAACGGCATTGTCATCTGCCAACTTTGTACTGAATGACTTAAACCGCACAAAATGCGGGGAAAACTTTCTTTTTTCATATTCTCCTCTTGATCATTCGCAGGTTTATAATGCATCGCTTCTCGGTGCAAGATTGTTGGCACATTGCTATGCATACAGCAAAAATGAAGAACATTTATCTCCGGCCGGTCAGGTTATTAAGGCGTGTATAAAAGTCCAGTCTGCCGATGGCTCCTGGGTTTACGGAGCAGAAGAAAACCAGAAATGGATCGATAGTTTTCATACGGGGTTCAACCTCGAATGCATCTGGGAATACATGCAATATACCGGTGATAATTCTGCCATGGACTCTTTTCGAATAGGTATGAAGTTTTACATCGAAAATTTTTTCGGTGAAGATGGAATTTCAAAATATTACCACAATCAAATCTACCCGGTTGATATTCATTCACCTGCTCAACTGATCGTAACCTTAGCCAAAGCCGGTCTGTTAGAATCACAGATTGAGTTGGTGGATAAGGTATTGGGATGGACCATAAACAACATGCAAAACCGGCAGGGATATTTCTATTACCAAATGAAAAATGGCATATCATCCAAAATACCCTATATGCGATGGGCCCAGGCCTGGATGTTTTATGCCTCTTCCTTCTATCTAAACAAACACTAAAAAGTATTAGTATGACTCAAAAAATATTACTTGTTTTCGGGACACGTCCCGAGGCTATAAAAATGGCTCCACTGGTAAAGGAACTGCAAATGCAACCAGATCTTTTTCAAACGGTTGTGTGCGTCACAGGGCAGCATCGCGAAATGCTCGACCAGGTATTGGATGTTTTTGGAATCACGCCCGACTTTGATTTGAATATCATGAAACCGGGGCAGGATTTATATGATGTTACCTGCCGTGTATTAACCGGTATGCGCGATGTCCTGAAAGAGGTTCAGCCCGATATGGTGCTGGTTCACGGCGATACCACCACTTCATCAGCAACAGCATTGGCTGCATTCTACCAGCAAATCACGGTTGGGCATGTAGAGGCAGGGTTGCGTACACATAATATTTACAGCCCGTGGCCCGAAGAAATGAACCGGCAGATTACCGGACGACTTGCAACCCTGCATTTTGCACCCACCCCGCTGAGCCGCGAAAATTTATTGCGTGAGGGGGTGAGCAGCGACAGGATAAAAGTAACCGGGAATACGGTAATCGATGCCCTTAACTTAGCTGTTAATAAGATAAAAACAATACCTGAAACAGAACCCCGCTTGATAAACTTGCTCGCAAGCCAGGGCATTTCACAAAAGCTGGTACACGATTGGGATAGAAATCGCCGGCTGGTTTTAATTACCGGCCACCGCAGGGAAAATTTTGGTGACGGGTTCCTGAACATTTGCCATGCCATAAAAAAACTGGCAGCTCATTATCCTGATACCGATTTTGTCTATCCGGTTCACTTAAACCCAAATGTTAAAAAGCCGGTGTATGAAATATTGGGGAGTAACGATAATGGGACAGTTCCAAATGTACATTTGATTGACCCGCTCGATTATCTTCCTTTTGTCTGGCTGATGAGTAAAAGCTATCTGGTGCTCACCGATTCAGGTGGAATTCAGGAAGAAGCCCCCGGACTGGGTAAACCGGTACTGGTAATGCGCGATACAACCGAGAGGCCCGAAGCGCTGAAAGCCGGTACAGTTTTGCTGGTGGGTACCAATGAAAAAAAAATCGTAACCGAAGTGAGTCGTCTTTTCGACGATCATGGTCATTATTTCAATATGTCGCAGGCATCAAATCCTTATGGCGACGGGAAAGCGAGTGCCCGTATCGTAGAATTTATTCGTGAATTTCAGGAATCAAAAGCCGACGTTTTAGAACTTGCAAGTTGAATATTAAACAGATGCAACAGGGAAATCCAAATCTCCCTTTCTTCAATCTCCTGCTGAATGGCAATCTGTCAAATTATTATTACAAAAAATCATTTATGAACTATAGTCAAATATGTTTTTTGGGACTAGGCTACATTGGCCTGCCCACTGCGGCAATTATCGCCGGCAAGGGGTTTTCAGTCCTGGGAGTGGATATAAACCAGGAAATAGTTGATACCATTAATAAAGGGGAGGTACACATTTCTGAACCCGGAATTGATGAGTTGGTAAAAAAGGTGGTTACCGATGGTAATTTACGTGCGGCATCCACACCCGAAGTCAGCGATGTCTATTTAATCGTGGTTCCTACACCATTCAAAGGTAACCACGAACCCGATATCTCCTTTGTAGAAGCTGCAACCATGGCTATCATTCCGTTACTGAAGGAAAATGATCTCTGTATTATAGAATCTACCTCTCCGGTAGGTACCACTGACAAAATGACCTCGCTCATATTTACGATACGACCCGAACTTAAGGAGAAAATTTATATCGCTTATTGCCCTGAGCGGGTGCTGCCGGGAAATGTAATTTACGAGCTGGTACAGAACGACCGCGTAATTGGTGGAATTGATGAGAATTCAACGATTAAAGCACAGGAATTTTATTCCGTTTTTGTAAAAGGAGCACTACATGCAACCAATGCCCGTACCGCAGAGATGTGCAAATTAACTGAAAATGCATCGAGGGATGTACAAATTGCATTTGCCAATGAGCTTTCATTGATTTGCGATAAGGCCGGCATCAATGTTTGGGAGTTGATCGAACTGGCCAAC
>CAYMXK010000445.1:2599-3901 GCA_964393915.1 uncultured Prolixibacteraceae bacterium | reverse complement strand
GAGATAATAAATTTTTCGAAAAATAATTCTACAAAATGGCATTATTTTTCATTTCCGACTAAGGGTTTTTAATTGCTCATTGCTATATATTAACAGAGACAAATAAAATACACGGAGTCACCGGATCACCCCCGATTAAATCGGGGTACAGAATCACAATAAGAAATGGCATTCGACATCAACATATTAAAACGGTTCTTCGAGGGAAAATACTCCCGGAAGGATTATTTGGACATCAGAGAGAAGTTTGTTACCGCGGATGATGACCGCGAATTCAGGGAGCTGGTGCTGTCGCACTGGGTGGAGTTTGGCGGCATCCGGCTTCCTGAAGAGAATGTGGACAATATCCTTGATAAAATCCATCATCAGATCAGGTTAGAGGAGAACAGGGAAGTCAGCCGGTTCCGTTTCATGCGCGTTTTCCAGCGGGTGGCTGCCATTCTTATTTTCCCATTGGTTCTCTCCTTTCTGGCATACCTTTATTTTCAGTCTGAGAAGGTGGAGCTGTTGGATGCCTATGCCGAAATACAATGTCCGATGGGAGTGAGGACTAAATTTGTCCTACCGGATGGTACCACCGGCTTTCTGAACAGCGGTTCAACGCTCAGCTATCCGGTTGCATTTGATAAAACCAGGCAGGTTGAGTTGACCGGAGAAGCATATTTTGATGTGTACCACAATGAAAAATCACCATTTACGGTAAAAACCGGAAAACTGAATGTCAGGGTACTGGGAACTACGTTTAATATGATTTCCTATCCCGGTGAGGCTACTGAAGAGATTATTCTTCAAACTGGTAAAGTGGAGGTAATTGACAATGCCGGTAAACCCATTACGGAGCTGGAACCTGATCAGAGACTAACTGTAAACCATGAAGATGGTACCTCAAAAAGATGTAGGGTAGTTGCTTCGCAGTACACCAGCTGGACCGAGGGAAAACTGGTATTCAGGAATGAAGATATGAAGCAGGTGGCCCAGCGGTTAAGCCGTTGGTACAATGCTGAAATAGTAATTGCGGATAAAAGACTGGAAGAGTTTACCTTTCATGCCACTTTTGTGGACGAACCGCTTGATGAGGTGCTGAAATTACTTGCCATTACAACGCCGATAGATTACAGTGAAGAAAAACGGGAAGCAGCCAGTGACGGGCTGTTTCCGAAAAGAAAAATCACTATTACCGTTAATTCTAAAAAAATAAACCAATTCAGATGAGTAAAAAAAACAGGAAAGTGTTCGCACCACTCTCCTGTTCACATAAGCAGCCAGTAAATCAAATAATTTAACCACTTAATGTGTCAAAAG
>CAYMXK010000445.1:0-2589 GCA_964393915.1 uncultured Prolixibacteraceae bacterium | reverse complement strand
AGTGACGGGCTATATCCAAAAAGAAAAATCGTTATTACCATTAATCCAAAAAAAATCAACCAGTTCAAATAGGAATAAAAAAAACAGGAAAGTGTTCGCACCACTCTCCTGTTCGAAATAAGCAGCCAGTAAATCAATAAATTGTTTAACTACTTAATGTGTCAAAAGTATGAAAAAAAAGTGTATTTGGCACACGGAGCCTTTTCCGTGTTTTACTAAAACCTGGAAAATTATGCGTTTAAGTATATTTTTTCTTTTCGTTATCGTTGCCCAAAGTTGGGCGCTCGACAGTTACTCCCAGGTTACCCGGCTTTCATTAGATATGAAAGCCGCCAGGGTAATCGATGTCCTGGGAGAAATTGAGAACAAAACCGAATTCTTCTTTCTGTTCAACCAAAAACTATTGGATGTGGAACGAAGGGTGGATATTGAGGGCCGGCAACGAAAGATCGAAGACGTCCTGAATGAGTTATTTGCCGGGACCAATGTGAATTATCTGGTATTGAACCGGCAGATTGTGCTGACCACTGCCCAGCCCGGAAGTGAGGAATACCGGCAGCAGACTGCCGTGCAGCAGCAAGGGCAGATCACAGGAAGGGTGACAGATAGCAGCGGCGCTCCATTGCCCGGTGTTACTGTGGTGGTAAAAGGCACTACACAAGGCACAGTGACCAATGCCGATGGAAACTACTCGTTGACCAACATCCCGGACGATGCTACGCTGGTGTTTTCGTTTGTTGGGATGCTGACGCAGGAGATTGTTGTTGGAGATCAGATAACCATTAACGTAACCATGAAAGAAGATGCTATTGGTATTGAAGAGGTAGTTGCCATTGGTTACGGTACCCAGAAAAAGCGCGATGTATCGTCAGCTATTTCTTCAGTTAGTTCAGAAACCTATAAAGATAGGCCTGTTGCCAATTTTGCACAAGGTATTAAAGGAAACGTTGCCGGGGTAGTAATTTCGAACAACAACGCCGCACCTGGTGGCGGTTCGAATATTGTTATTCGCGGGATAAGTTCGGTAAACGCGTCGAACGCTCCTCTTTATGTTGTTGACGGGCAACCACTTCCTGACAGCTACAACAAAAACGAATCGCCCATAAACTTTATTAATCCTGCTGACATTGAGTCTATTGAGATTTTGAAAGATGCGGCCTCGGGTGCCATTTACGGAACAAGAGCAGCGAACGGGGTTGTATTAATAACAACAAAACGGGGGAAATCAGGCAAACCCAAAATTGGTGTAAAGGTTAGTTACGGTGTTCAAAATGCCCTTCGGGAAATGGATGTGCTTAACAGTGAGGATTTCATTCAATTCTACGAAGAGTCAAGAGAAAACGCCTATGTAGTAGAGGATCCCAATTTTGGAACAAACGACCCCAATGCCGTATTATGGTCGCGATCTGATCCGTACGACGTAAGATTGGAAAACTGGAAAAAGTATTCGTCACAAAAAGGTGGATTTAGTGATCCCAACACAAAGTTACCACGCTGGTTTACAGTTACTGATACCACAAAAGTAATGGCAGCAAAGTATGACACAGACTGGCAGGATGCACTGTTTAAAACAGGTAATGTAACCGACGTACAACTCTCCTTAAGCGGTGCTACCGATAATATTAACTATTACGTTTCGGGTGGCTACCACGAAAACAAGGGTATTATAGAAAATACCAGCTACGACCGCTTCTCATTCCGTAGCAATTTTGAAGGAAAAATTAATCAGTGGTTAACAGTTGGTTTTAATCTTGCACCTATGTTGGAAAACACCACTGTACTGGCCAATTCCGAAAGTACCAATACTAACTACAATCCACTTGTTGCAGCGGCTTTTCATGCTCCTATATTCCCGACGCACAACGATGACGGAACATTTTTCTACACAGGACAGGAATTGGATAGTCCGTGGGACTGGAACGTTGCCTTTATGGTAAACCCATTAACCCAATTGGCAATAACGGATGAAAGGAAAACTGCGCGTGTGACCAGCAAACTTTATTCTGATATTAAGTTTATTGATGGCCTTGTATTAAGAACAGCGTTCCATCACGATTACCGCGACAGAAACCGTGACTATTTTTTGCCCAGTTACGTACCTGCCAGTCCTAACAATCCTACATCGCGAAACAGAGGTATAAGTGAGCGTTCAACCCGGCAGTTTTGGGACATACAGTCGTACTTAAACTATAACAAGACCATCGGGGAACACAACATTAATACCATGGTCGGTGTTGCATTCGAGGAAACAAGTTACAGTTCGAATTACATAGATAAACTCGACTATCCACACAATTTGATTACCACCCTCAACCAGGGAACTACGGTATTAAACCAACAAGATGATGCCCGTTCCAACAAGTCATCCGAAAGTATGATTGGAACTTTTGCAAGGGCAAGCTATAATTTTATGGGTAAATATTATTTAACCGGTTCGGTTCGTCGCGATGGTTCTTCGAAGTTTGGTCCGGAGAACAGATGGGCAGTATTTCCCTCTTTATCGCTTGCATGGCGCCTGTCGGATGAGAATTTTATGGATATATTTTCTCCTTTCATAAGTGACTGGAAAGTGAGAAGTGGCTGGGGTAA
>CAYMXK010000444.1:0-3912 GCA_964393915.1 uncultured Prolixibacteraceae bacterium | reverse complement strand
GAATCCCAAGAAACTTTGATTACTATTATAGGTTTCAAATTGAATTCCTGTACCGCGACGACAAACAACATACCGGCCTGGCCGAATCACAGGCACGCAGCGAAAACAAACTAAACTTTAACCTCAATGCTGCCCTGGCTGCAATCAATATAGCTAAAACAAACTGAATCAGTAAAAAGCAAAGTAGAATCTATCTATTCCAATATAAAACTTGCAGGGGCATAGGCTCCAAGATCAAAGGTCAGTTGATTGTCTGTGATACATATGCTTTCGCCGGTCTTTTCGCCACGCAGGTTAACCGGAGTGGCCTTCGCGGCCTGGTTACCGCCGGGCAACTCTACGGTAAGCATTCCGGAAACACCTGTCTGTTCCCATACACGAAGCAGTCTGCCTTCGCCGTCAGGGTTGGCACCAAATGCAGTACCAACAGGTTTTTGAGGCGGTTTAGGGCTTTGTCCCGAATGGTTTTTAATATGACTTAAGCATCATTAGACCATCTTGGCAATTTGTTATCTCGAGAACACGGGAGATAACTGGAAGGCTCAGGAACCGGTTGATTTTACAAAAGAATTCGAATTGTGGGCCGATTTGAAAGAATTGTATCATTTGAATTAATAAGTTTATTAGTTTTGAAAGCGCTATCAAAAAAACAATTATTACTTTCGAATTTTCTTATTAATATTGGTAAGTAAAAATTCCTAAATCAACCAAATTTTCAAACTAAACGGCTATGAAAGCTCAAAAAACCATCTGTCAAAATTATTTCAGGCTTGCGGCTCTGATATCTGTTATTTCAGTATTGCTTTTAAGTTGTTCAACTACTCAAGTTGATAGCTTAAAGCAAGATTTCAAAGTTCCCCCGGAAACCGCGAAACCCGGAGTTTACTGGTATTTCATGGATGGAAATTTGTCACGCGATGAGATGACAAAAGACCTGGAATCCATGAAGGAAGTGGGTATCAATAACCTTATTTTTCTTGAAGTGGGTATCGGAGTGCCCCGTGGTCCGGTAAACTTTATGGGTGAGGAGTGGCAGGAATTATATGTTCATGCAGTTCGGGAAGCCGAACGGTTGGGGATAAAAATACTGCTCGGCGCCGGCCCTGGTTGGTGTGGCAGCGGTGGTCCGTGGGTGAAACCCGAAGAATCAATGAAACATCTTGTTTTTAGTGAAACCCAAATTGAAGGAAATAAGAGCGTAAATATTGAGCTGCCAATACCTGAACAGCGAAGCACGGTCTGGCACCAAATGAAAGATCCGTATTACGAGGATGTAGCTGTTTATGCCATTCCCAGCTCCGCCGCACCTGTTATCGCAGATATTAATGAAAAGGCACTTTACGAAAGAGACCCCTATTCATCAAAACCAAATGTAAAACCTTTTTTACCAGCCCTTGCCAACTATGATGAGCCTGATAAAAACAAGGTCCTTGACCCTTCTGAAATCATTGATGTAACAGAATTCATGCAGGCTGACGGGCACCTGGTCTGGGATGTACCAAAAGGAAAATGGACAATCATCCGGATGGGTAAAAGGGTAACCGGTGCCAGCTCACGTCCTGCTCCGGAACCTGCAATTGGTCTTGAAAGCAATAAAATGGATACCCTTGCATTTCGAAATCACCTGAAAAACTATACAGATATTTTACTGGAAAAAACGGCTCCACGGAAAGAAGGTGTTGGATGGACTGGTTTTCACATGGATAGTTGGGAGAGTGGTGCCCAGAACTGGACGGAAGGAATTGTCGAAGAATTTAAAAAACGAAGGGGCTATGACCCTGAACCCTATTTTCTTGCCTATACCGGGCGTGCAATTCAAAGTGTTGAAATTACCGAACGTTTTTTATGGGATTTACGCCAAACCAGCAAGGAGTTGGTTTTGGAGAATCATGTTGAATATGGCAAAACCTATGCACACCGGCACGGACTGGAACTTACCATCGAACCCTACGACATGAATCCGGCAGGCGACCTCGATTTAGGCGCCATTGCCGATGTAATCATGGCCGAGTTCTGGAGCAAGGATTTTGGGTTTCAGACTTCGTATGCAGTTATGCAAGCCACTTCCATTGCTCATATTAAAGGACATCCGATCGTGGGCGCGGAGGTTTTTACCGCAAATAATAACCAGGCATGGCAGGAATACCCCTGGTCGATGAAAAGCCAAAGCGACTGGGCGCTTGCACACGGCGTTAACCGTTTTGTTTACCACACATTTGCCCATAAACCATTAGGAGAAGAACACCGCCCTGGAATGGCTATGGGACCTTATGGCGTGCATTGGGACCGCGGACAAACCTGGTGGCCAATGGTTGATGCCTATCACCAGTACATCAGCCGCTGTTCGCATATGATGCAGCAGGGACAAGCCGTTTCTGATATTCTTTATCTGACTCCTGAAGGCGCTCCAATGGTTTTTACGCCTCCGGCCGACGCCCTGGAAGAAAACGGTGCAATCCCCGATAAAAAAGGCTACCAGTTTGATGGTTGTTCACCAAAAATGCTGATGGAATGGGCAACGGTGGAAAACGGCAGGATTGTATTCCCCGGTGCGACTTCGTATGAACTAATGGTGCTGCCAAATTTCGAAACCATGACTCCTGAATTACTCAAAACCATCATCACTTTGGTAGAAAAGGGAGCAAAAATAATTGGAACTCCTCCGCTTAAATCTCCAAGCTTAATGGATTATCCAAATTGCGATAAGGAAGTAGAGGAATTAGCAAAGAAACTTTGGGGCTCATTTATACCCCCCCTGGCAAAAAGCGAAATAAAATATGGTATGGGTACAATCTATTGGGGAGGCGAACTGCACAATTTACCGGCTGGCGAATTATATCCTTCCTACAAAAGCACCATTGGAATTTTATCTGAATTGAATATTCCTGAAGACTTTACATCAGACAACAACACAATCCGGTTCGGGCATCGCAGAACCCCGGAAAAAGATATCTGGTTTGTAGCCAACAGAACCGGGTCTTTTCAGGCCACGGAATGTAAGTTTCGTGCAGAAGGAGAACCGGAACTTTGGATAGGCACAAGCGGAGAAACACGAAAAATTACAGATTATTCCGTCATCAACGGGGTCACGACAATTCCACTGGAATTCTTTCCTTTTGAAAGTTTCTTTGTTGTTTTCAATACAGGGAAAGAAGCAGAATCATCTTCAAACCAAGGGAAAGGAAACTTCCCGGAATTCACAGAATTGATGTCCGTCGAAGGCTCCTGGAATGTGTCGTTCGATCCCAAATGGGGCGGACCCGAAGAAATAATATTTGAAAAATTGCAGGACTGGACAGATCATGAAATGCGCGGAATAAAATATTACTCCGGAATTGCCACCTATAAAAAGTCATTCAACATCAACAACATCGAAAAAAGAAAATCGAAATATTACATCGACCTGGGTGTTGTGAATGATATGGCCAGGGTCAAACTCAACGGGAAAGATATTGGAGTAGTTTGGTGTGCCCCCTGGCGTATTGAAATATCAGAAGCAATTAAAGAGGGCGCCAACGAACTTGAAATTGAGGTTGCGAACCGGTGGATCAACCGTTTGCTGGGCGACCGGCTGGAACCCGACGCAAAAGTAAGAACCGTGAAATTTGAAAATGGTTTGCTGGGAGGAAAGGAATTTACTGCCGGCAGATATACTTTTACCATTGATGCGGCGATGCGCTCGTTTAGGTTTACAGAACCACTTCCCTCTGGATTACTGGGCCCGGTGAGTATTAAACTTGTCAAAAATCAATTATAATTTAAAAACCAAAATTATGTATCTGATGAAAAGTTATTTAAGCATCCTTATTATAGCAATTTTTATTGGTTGCACCAATCGCCCCAATCCGGATTACACCGTTAAAATCGATGACAACACACGCGCTGAACAAATAAAAGAAATGAAATGGGGCA
>CAYMXK010000443.1:0-3962 GCA_964393915.1 uncultured Prolixibacteraceae bacterium | reverse complement strand
GTCTGGTGAATCGATTTGCGGTTTCAGTGCTCGACTCCACCAGGGAGGATACCCTGGTTTTTCGGGCCAGGTTAAAGACAAAGGATATCCCGATGCTAATCAATTCCGAAGGCGGCGGCACCATCCGGGAACTAAGGCCGGATGGAACTTTTGTAGATGAATAAAATATCATCCCATAAATAACAGTATTATTTACTGGTTTCTTTCATTCATCCGTTTTCTTAGTTGCTGCATCATCCTGTGGTTCACTTCCATTTCGATGCGGTTAAACTGAACCACCTGTTTTGGAGTTAAAACCGTTCGAAATTTCGGATAGTAAGTTTCGCGGAGTTCAACCAGTTTTTTGGCTTTTTCAAGGCTTTGCAGGTAAAATTCATCCTGCTGTCTTTTGGTTAAAATGCTGTCGGGGAAAGCAAATTCGCCTGGGCGATTGTTTAACATCAATGCGCCTTTTTCCCTTTCAAAACTTCTGTATACAGGCCTTAGCTGTTCAGCCTTTGAAATCTCAAGTTCCATTCTGCGGCATATTTCGTCGAATTTCGCGTTTAAAATGCGCTCCCGCATTGGTGGTAAACGGTCAGAATTTTGCGAAAATGTGCTGTGGGAAATAAAGAGTGTGCCCATGATTATCAATGCTTTCAAAAACGTTTTCATAATCAGTAGTTTAAAAATTCTGTGATTAAAAGTTCTTCCTTAATTGCAGCTTCAAGGTGCTGCAGATCCTCATCGCTTAAACCCGCAATCAGATTAGCTAGCAGGTCCTCTGAAACAGTTTCAGATGGTTCTTCTTCCATTGTTTCAATCTCACTGGGTTCAACAGGGTCAGTTTTAAAAATTTCTTCCGGCTGAATTTCTTCAAAAGCCATTTCTTCGGTGACCGGCTCAACAAGTGCTGTTTCTGTACCTTTTTGAGTTTGATTGAAAAATACCGAACCAACTGTCAGTAGAATAATAATTGATGCGGCTACTGAAAATGTAACCAACATATTTCTCACTCTTCTGTTCCGCTTGCGGAGGCGGGCCTTTTCAAGCGTCAGCTTTGTTATGTTCCCGAAAAACCCGTCGGGGACTTTGTAAAGGTTATGATTTCTGAATTTTTCAAATTCCTTTTCCATCTCTATATTTTATTGAGGTAAGTTTTAATTTTTTCTGTTGCATAATGATAGTTCGTTTTCAGTGTGCTTACCGACGAACCCACAATTTCTTTTATCTCTTCGTAACTCAAATCATCGAAATAGCGCAGATTAAACACAATTCTCTGTTTTTCGGGCAGATGCAAAATTGCTGAATGAAAATCTTTCAATGCCGGTTCAATGTTCCCTATACTGCTGTCTTTTAGTTCGTTTACCAGTTTCGACGATATTTCAACAAGTTGCCCGGTATTTCTTTTCTTTCTTCTGAAGAGCGCGATACACTCATTTGTTGCGATTTTATAAAGCCAGGTGTAAATGGTCGATTGTCCGTTAAACGATGCGGCATACCGGTAGACATTAATAAAGGTTTCCTGCAATACATCCTCGGCATCTTCGTGTGAAACTACGAGTCGCCTGATATACCAATAAATCCGCTCTTTGTATTTATCCATTAAAATGGTAAAACCTTTGTCACGGGTTTCGCTGTTTTTTAATACTTTAAGAATTTCCTGATCAGTCAACTGAGACATTCCTCCAAATTATTTCCTTTACTTGTTTTTGAAGATAAAAATTGGTAAAAGTTAAATCGGAGTAAAAATATTTTAAAAAAATTACAATAGCGGTTTAACTTTCGCAACAAAACTTCTTCAAAGAAAACAGAGAAATTAATTAATTTTGTGAAACCCAATAAAAACGAAAATTAGTATGAAACAATTAAAGTTTGCGGTTATTACCGCAGTGATTTTTTTGAGTGCAATTTCGTGCCAAAAAGAGGAAACAGCAATTCAAATGACCTACATGGAAGCAGAACAGGAAGTAATTGCTGAAAACCTTCTTGCCGAAATTGATGCATTAACCGATGAAGCTGTTGATTTTCAGATAGTATGGCTGAAATCGGCAAGTGTCTCTGAAAGCTATTTGGTTGATGATTGTCCGGTGGTTACTTACGACAGAACTTCAACTCCCCGGAAGATAATACTCGATTACGGAACAGGCTGTGTTGGAAAAGATGGCAAAACAAGGTCGGGAAAAATTGTCATCACCTCAACTGCTTTTGAAAACCTCACGGTAACAAGGGAAAAGACCTTTGACAATTTTTATGTGGAAGGGAAAAAGATTGAAGGCAAAATTTCCAAGACTGTGACTATCAGCAGGGAAGACCGTACCCGCGTTGCCGTAGTTAAAGAAGATGTTACGATAACTTTCGGTGACAACACCACTTTAACCAGAAAGGCGAATCTTACCCGTGAACATTTTTTCAGAATTCCTGCAGTCCGGATGGATGACGAAACCAGGAGCTGGGGCGAAGTAATTACAAAACGTGCATCGGGAGTTACCATTACCAAAACCATTGATGAATCCACGCCGTTGCTTTTTAAAGCTTCCTGCAGACAAATCGTCAGCGGTATCGCAACTTTCACCAACGGCGAAACTACCTGGACAATCGACTATGGAACAGGCGAGTGCGACAACACCGCCACCATTACCCGTGATGGCGTAACAAGAACTGTAAAAATCGGAAAATAGAAGTAAAGGATCTTTGAGACCTGCTGCAAAAACGGCAGGAATTAAATATCTCCATACTTACACTGTGACACTGGAGACAAGGTCTCATGTTTGTGGCTCATATCCAAATAAAATTAAGCTCAGAAAATGACAAAATTGAGCTTTAAAGATTATTTTTGTGAGCTAAAAGAATTATTATGCTTGAATACAGAGAACAACTGATAATTGATTTAATACAGAAAGCTGGTGAAAGCTCATCAAAAGAGATATTTGATAATGTCGATTTATCATTGAGTTATGCTACATTGAAGAGGATAATAAGAAATTTAATTTCTGAAAATTACTTATCAGCCAAAGGACGGGGAAAAGGAACAAAATATATAATCTCTCCCGCTTATGAGGTTATTCAACCAATATATGTTGAAAAGTATTTTGAGAAGGAAATTGATGAAAGGATAATTATTGGAGGATTCAATTTCTCTATTATAGATGAAGTTTTAGCAAAGCATGGTGTTTTTTCTGAGAATGAATTGAAAAAATTAAATGAACTTCAAGCAATTTTTGAAAAGAATTTTTCACAATTATCTGAAAGTGAATTTAAAAAGGAATTTGACCGTTTGGCAATTGACTTGAGCTGGAAGTCTTCTCAGATTGAAGGGAATACCTATTCATTACTGGAAACAGAAAAGCTGTTAAAAGAAAAAGAAACCGCTGCCGGAAAAACAAAAGAAGAAGCAACAATGCTTCTAAATCACAAAGATGCTCTCGATTTTATCATCGACAATCCAAATTATCTGTACCCTTTAAGTGTTTCAAAAATTGAAGACATTCATAGCATTTTAGTTAAGGAATTATCGGTTGAAAGAAATTTAAGAAAAAGACGTGTAGGTATCTCAGGGACTAATTATCGGCCATTAGACAATGAATTTCAAATTTCTGAAGCACTGCAAAAATCATGCGATGTGATTAACCATAAAGAAAGTGTTTTTGAAAAGGCTTTATTGGCACTGGTGTTAATTTCCTATATTCAACCATTTATGGATGGAAACAAGAGAACTGCACGGATTGTCAGTAATGCCATCTTAATCAATCAAAATTATTGTCCTTTGTCTTTCAGAACGGTAAATTCTATTGATTATAAAAAGGCAATGCTGGTATTCTATGAACAAAATAACCTGTCAAGCTTCAAAGAGTTATTTATCAACCAATTTGAATTTGCTGTAAACACTTATTTTTAGTAAGATCCGCTATTGTTTTTCTAACAGCTTTTCCATGCGATAAGTTTTAAAATGCTTTCAACGTTAAGCAATATATATTAATAAT
>CAYMXK010000442.1:0-3962 GCA_964393915.1 uncultured Prolixibacteraceae bacterium | reverse complement strand
TGCGATTCCGAAATTATCAGTCCCCGGTGAATAACAGAATGGCCTTTTGCATCACTTATGCCATTTTCATTTCATTACCTTATCAATATTCACTGCCATTACTCATCCCCGGGATGAATCTGAACGGGACTAAAACAGCACTATTAAAAAAGGTTTGGTGAGGTTTAGGTAGGAACTTGACAAGAAGCCCTACTTTCTCAGATTACCTATCTTTCATCCCTCTATACTGTAACCACGTCAGGATCGCAAGAAGGGTAAAATTGAATCCAATGATAAACTGAACCCAATCCTTTTTCATGAGAATAGATATTGTAAAGAAAAAACCGGCAGCGACAATTTCCAGACAACAGATGATGATAATAATCCTTTTCATTGTTATTTTGGCGTAAAACGAACAATGATTTCCGTGCCAAAACGACAGCTGTAACCGGCAAACAACAATATCACATCCGGCAAACGATATTGGCAGTATTGGTTCTATTTTTCATCGGTTTCATTGTCAAACAGTTCATGTAATTTTTGTTGTAAAATTTTCTTGACGGGCAGCTGAGTTTTATACTCTGAGACCATTGTCGGGGAAAGGCTTCTGCTCGATGAATATTCAACAACTACACTGTCCTTGTCCTTACACAACAAAACTCCAATGCTTGGATTTTCATTTTGCTTCTTCACGTCTCTGTCCATAGCTTCCAAATAAAAACTCAGTTGTCCTAAATGTTCAGGTTTAAACTTGTCAGCTTTTAGCTCAAAAGCAACCAAGCATTGAAGTCCTCGATGATAAAAAAGAAGGTCAATATAAAAGTCACTGTTTCCAACTTGTAATTTGTATTCTTCAGCTATAAACAGGAAATCCTTTCCAAGTTCAAGTATGAAGTTTTTCATCTGCCTTACAAGTCCACGCTGTAAATCGTTTTCGCTGTATGGCTCAGGTAAGCTTAAAAACTCAAATACATAACTGTCTTTTAAAGTGTTTGTTATATCGTGGTCAATTTCTCTCAACGCTGTCGAGAGTTTTGAATTTCCTATTATTGTCCGCTCGAAATGGCTGGCAGAAATTTGCCTGTCAAGCTCCCGGAAGCTGTAATTTTCTTGTTTAGCGAGTTTTAGATAGAATTCTCTTTCTTCTGCCGTCTTGCACCTTGAAAAAATAGCCAAATTGTGAGACCAACTAATTTCTCTCAACAGTGTTGAGAGTTTTGAATATTCTTTGTAAGTCTCATAAAACTGCTTCATTCTCCAAATATTTTTGTCGGAGAAGCCCTTTATTGCAGGTTCGTTATTCTTAATATATTTAGCTAACTCATTAACAATAGAGTCCCCCCATTCCGATTGTTCAATCTTTTTGCTGATATATTCTCCAATATTCCAATAAAGGTTTATCAGTTCAGCGTTTACTGCTCTTATTGCATCAGTCCGGGATTGTTTAATAAGTTGAATTATGTCCGTAAACCGTTTATCCATTTTTCTATTTGCAGTCTAATTCACCTGAAAGTGTCCTTTTAAACGTAAAAGCGTTTCCTGATCATTTTGAATATCATCCACTATTTTTCCGTTCTCAAAAATTAATATTCTGGTACAAATTTGAGATACAAACTCAAGGTTGTGGCTTGATAAAACTATCGTAGCATCTTCCCTTTTTGAAAATTCCATAAGTGTTTTAATTAATGATTGCTGCGATGAAGGATCCAGAAAATTAAACGGTTCATCAAGTATCACGATCTCAGATTTAGAAAGCAAAGCACCAATAATCCCAATTTTGTGTTTGTTCCCGCTCGACAGGTTCCTGGTCAACTTATTGCTTGTTACAATATTACTATTTAACAGTTGGTTAAAACTGTCGATGCTGTTGATAATATCACCATCGGGTAAGCCTCTTAGTTTCCCCAGAAAATGCAAGTACTCATACCCGGTCAGGTAGTCAATGAGGAAACTTTCATCCAAATAGGCACTGGTATAGTATTTCCAGTGTCCGGATTGATATACGTTTATGCCTTTGGATAAAACACATCCCTTGTCAGGTTTTAACAAATCCAACATTAACTTGAGAAAAGTGGTTTTCCCGGAACCATTGTTCCCGACAATACCAATAATTTCATTACCGTAGATCCCAACATTCATGTTATCAACAGCAGTCGTATTGCCAAATCTCCTGGTCAGATTTTTTACTTCCAGTATTGGTCTTCGTTCCATCATTGTAAATTGAGAATTTTCTGATACTTTGTCATCAGATAGGTTTTTAAAAATAGTTTTTCAATAATCCAATTACTGTTGGCGATCACAAGTAACCCGGCAAGAATGAGAATCAAATCAGCGTAAGGATTCGCCATCAGAATAGCAGCAAGGTATTTAAGAGTAACCGGGATTATACTAATAACAATTAATAACAACATTTGAGAAATACTGCTGCCTTGCGCATTGGCAAATGAGGTCCGGGAAAGTTCCATTTTTTCAGAAAATATAATCCCTGTCAGGATAACCAATGGATTACAAACACTTAACACAATGAGCAAGTTACCAATACACATAAAATAATCCGAAACACTCTTCGCGATAAAGGGTACACATAAAAATGATATGACCATGGAAGAAATATTTAGCAACCAGTATTTTGCTGATAAATAACTGGATTGCTCAATACTGGAAACCTGTAACAACGAATAGATACTGCTGTCAATGGAAAAGAGATGGTACCCTAATGTGAAGCTTACCGCTCCATGTAAACATGTCAGAAAAAAATAGCTGTTAAAAGTCTGGCTATTGGCAGTCTTAGAGATTAAAAGCAGCGATAAGATTAATATCAATATAGTTGAAAACAGCATCGTTCTTGTTCTGGTATTCCGGAATATCGATTTTAGGACCAAAATAGAATATGGACTAATAAAATGCCATGGCTTTGTCCGTTTTAATACCTGGAATTGCTTTTCGTTGGGAGATATTGCCCTGTAGAATTTATTGTCATACAGGTTAACTACAGCAATATCCGCTATTATACAGAATGCTGATAATATAAAAACAAGTAAAACATAAGGAAATCCGGATGCTTCTGAAAACAGACTTATTGAATGAGATAATATGGCAGTCAGATCCTGAAAAATGATTACCATAAAAAGCAGGGTTGGCAATATGACATATAATCGCCAGCTTAGAAGTTTGAAAATCACTGACAGGTAATCCATCAAAATAATTACCAGTGAGAAAGCGATGAAGTGCACAAAGCCATAATCTTTTTCCAGATTCATTAGAATGAATGGTATAATGATCATTATCCAGCTCAGGTTAAAATGGTTGAACATGGATCTCCAGAGTGCAAGCCTGATAATCGCTTGTGTTTTAACAGGCAGCAAAGCAACAGGTTGCCTCCGGGCATTTGGAAGAGTCCTGAATGCAGTCCTGATAATCAGGACGGTAAGAAACAGTGCAATAATATAGTATTCAAACTTCTCATTTATCTGTTCCGGAAAAACTAAAATATTCAGCTCATCGGCTATGCCGGAATAAACAAAGATTAGTGCCTGGATATATAAAATGAAATAAAATAATAACCCGGGTATGGTTTGTGAATAGAAACTTTTACTTCTGTATACAGAAAGAATACTTATATGTAGAATTAGTATAAATTTGGTCATATCAGCACAACTGTAATTTAATGAGATGATTGGTTTATCCCAATCATCTCTTTTTCAACCTATTCCAGTGGCTATCTTTCCAGTAAGTAACAACCTAATGTGGTAAGTCCGCCTACAAATGGATTTAAGCCCGAGGCTATTCCGGCTGCTATCCCTAAGGCTGCACAACCTCCATGTTGTGACCAACTGTGATTAATTGTCCACCAACTGCCGCCATAAATTGCTGCCATCTTTTCAAAGCTCAATTCATTCATAACAAATTGATTTTAAAGTTTCCCCGGCCGATGCCCGCCCTTTGGTCCCCAGGCCGTATCAGGGGAAAGGGTGTTCCCGCAC
>CAYMXK010000441.1:0-3979 GCA_964393915.1 uncultured Prolixibacteraceae bacterium | reverse complement strand
GACAACCCGTCCATCCGGATTTATACAATGCGTATAAAGTTTCAATCCACACACCCCGCGTGGGGTGTGACTGTATGTTATGTATTTATTTGTTTTTCAATCAGTTGCAAGTATTCGACCGCGAAAGTATCTATTATTCCAATATGTCAAAGAACTTTTGACGTTTTATTTTCATAAATTGTTGATATTCAATTGGTGCGATACTACCTGTAAATTCACCATTGCTTATGGTTCGCGGAAATTTCTTCAGACCATAAGTGTATCCTCCGGATCATAACTCGTTTTTACCCCTGTATGTTCTACCTTGGTTTTCCATTTATTCCCTAAAAAGTAATAGCGAAGGCTATCCTTTTTGTGATCGACTATTTCTTCCAAACGGTGCCTTAACTCTGCAAACTGCGCCGGATCGACCAAACATTCGAATACCGAATTTTGTACACGTTGGCCAAAGTTAACACACTGTCTGGCAACCTTCCGTAACCGTTTTCTACCGGCAGGGGTGGTTGTTTCCACATCATATGTAATCAGTACCATCATAAGTCTACTTGTTTAAAAATACAGGATAATTGTCTAGATCGCCCCGAAGGTACCGCGCCATCAACAAAGCCTGGCTATACGGCAGGAGGCCAATCGGGATTCGTTCTTCCAAAAAAGGATGGGTGATTTCTTCTTGTTTTCGCTTTTGCCAGGCAGTTATGACCTCCTTTCGGGTTGAATCGTCCATAATAATGCCCCCGGTGGGCTGCTTTACAAATCCGCCTTTTGATATTTGTTTCCGGTTAATCAGCGATAAAACCAGTCTATCTGCCAAAAACGGTCGAAACTCTTCCATCATGTCCAGTGCCAGACTTTGACGCCCCGGCCTGTCGACATGCAAAAATCCTACACAAGGGTCGAGTCCTACACTTTCCAAAGCAGCCCTTACCTCATGCATCAACAAGGTATAAACAAAGGAGAGCAAGGCATTCACATTGTCCAATGGTGGACGGCGGTTTCTCCCCTCCATCTTAAAATCGTCTTTTTGATGGAGAATTAACTGGTCGAACACCGAAAAATAGGTCATCGCCGATTCTCCTTCATAACCCCTTAACTCGTTGGCGTTGCTGGCAATCAACACTTGCTTCTGTTTAATTGACAGTGTTGAAACAGCCTCTTCCAAAGCGACCGGGTTAACCACCCCCTGATGATCACGCAAAGCCCTTTGCAATACCGTTTTTGAGTTGGCAATTTTCCCGGCTATAAACAATTTTGCCAGTTCAAGAGCTGCATCTTCATCATCGGCAACACGGTATTGTTTTCGACGAAGCAGCACATTTCCGGAAACCGGCCCCAATACCCGTCCCAGGAACCGTCCTCCTTCCGAAACAAAGCTCAGGGCTACTTTCCGTTCGGCACAAAGCGACATCAGCGAAGGACTTGCACCCATAAACCCCATGCTTACAATTCCCTCAATATTATGAACCGGTATCCGAAACCGTTCTTTATTTTCGACTTTCACCACAACGTTTTCCCCGTCGCGGCTCAGGAAAGCCTCGGGAGTGGTCACGAACAGGGTATTCAATAATTTTCTCATAATAATTCGGTTTTCAGGTAATTGCTGGCGGTTTTCTGGCTGTCCATTTGCTTAGGCAAACAAATATCGACCAACGAACACGATTTACAATGCGATTTGTACACAGGGGCAGGCGTAATGCCTTGTTGAAACAACCTGTGCATCTCATCGGCATATTCGCTTACCTGTTTTCGAAGTTCATCAGAAAAAGGCACCATAGTGCGGCGACGTATTTCTCCGTAAAAAAGTGCACCTTCTGAAATTGTGGTATCGAACATTTCTTCCATGCAAATGGCCTGGGCGCAAAGCTGTACTTCATCACGCTCATCAGGCTTGGGTTTGCCCCGCTTGTATTCTACCGGATAGGGTGTCCACTTGCCGGTTTTACCCGGTAGTATTATCCCGGTTTCGGTTCGTTTGAATTCAACCACATCGGCTCGGCCAGAAAAACCAAGCCTGTAGGAAATAAGGTTGACCGAACGCCAAACCACTAATTCGTTGCCCGAATCCTTGATAAATGGATCGTCAACCCGCTCGTGCAGATGCTGTCCTTCGATGGTTTTTACGTTTTCTTCCCATTGTTGTTCAATATGGATCAGTGCCCATTGTCGTGGACAAAATGCCATATGCTGAATGCCGGAAAGTAAAAGCAACTCATCATCGGTGAATTTAGGTTTTTGGGTCATTCAAGGCAATTCTTTTTAGTTCTTTGTCGAAATCCGATTCATAAAGCTGATCTTGTATAACCTGAAACTTTTCCAACTCTTTTTCGGCTAAGGTTAAAGCAACCTTATGCGAAACTTTTCCCTGGTGATTTAGCACATCCCGCTCATTGAACTGGAGAAAAGCATCAAGTTTTTCCACCCAATCATGCATGGTCATTATATGTCTGTTCTGTGCCTGGATTTCTGCATAATCAAGATACATTGAAACTATACGGTTCAGGCCGTCCAGCTCCTTTTCCTGGAGGTAATTTTTGGCTACGCCCACATCGCTTTTCCGGATACGGCCCGAAGGTGAATTTTTCCAGGTGGTCAGTCCCATATTTTGTTTCGAACTGTCGGCCCGCGATGCGATAATCTCTGCAGCCGTTTGTCCTGTGATAGCCCAATGAAGTTTATTTTGAATGGTGGCATAGAACTCCCGTGTTATCTGGGCATTTATGTTATAGTCGGCACTGCATTGCGAATAGATGTCGGTGATTTTCTGATAAAAACGCCTTTCGCTGGATCTGATATCCCGGATGCGGGCAAGTTGCTCGTCGAAATAATCTTTACCAAAAAGGTTTTGAGGGTTTTTCAACCGATCATCATCCATAGTAAAGCCTTTAATAATATACTCACGCAGCCTTTCAGTTGCCCAGATGCGGAAGTGAGTAGCCTGCTGACTATTTACCCGGTAACCCACCGAAATTATTGCATCGAGGTTGTAAAATTGCGTAGAATAAGTTTTACCATCAGCGGCAGTATGTGCAATTTTTGCACATACTGAATCTTCCTGCAATTCTTTGGATTGAAATATGTTACGAAGATGTTTGGTTACAACACTGCGTTCGACTCCAAACAAATCTGCAATTTTTTGCTGGGTAAGCCAAATGGTCTCGTTGCGCAAAAATACTTCAACTTTTACTTTAAGGTCGGGAGTTGTATAAAGCAGGATTTCATTAAACCCCTCGTGTGGTGTAATATTTTTCTTTACCATATTGTAACTTTGCTAAAATTTGTGTCCCTAGATTGAGTGTCACAAATTGCTACAGATTCATTACACCATTTCAATTACCTCAACTCCCTGCGGAATGGAAGCCTTATCAATTGACACAGAATAGTCATCAAACGAACGGGCAGGTTTTAATTGATCTTTCTTCTCGATTTTGATAGCATCGAAGAGCTGATGTGCAGGAGCACTTCCCAAGGCTGTTGAGTGTTTGAAAACAATCAACTTGCGGGTACTCATCATGCCACGAGCGGCAGAATGGTCGTGGTCGAACATGTTTTTGAGAGCTTCCCAGAACAATTCAAGATCAGCCTCTTTGAAACCTGTTTGTGCTGCCAAATAAGCAGAAATAAAACCTTTGGAAAAGTATAACCCATAAGGAACTGTAAATTTACGCCCCATGGTACGGTTGTCACCACCTTGCTTTTCTGCTTCTGCTTCAGTTGCCACTGCCATGCGGGTTATGCTATGTTCTAGCGCAACAACCGGATCGACAGAGCGGCCAAAAGTGAATTGAATAGGGCCGCGAACTTGACCTGCATTTTTTCCAGTACTCATTACTGCTCCGAATGTTCGTACATCGTAATAGTTGTTACACATCCATTTTCTTGCAGCTTCAGTCTTATCCCCATTTTTTTCTTTTGATTTGACTTCTTCTTGCTCATGTGATTCGTCAATCAATTGATTTAGAATTGCTTTTTCTTTAATAAAAAT
>CAYMXK010000440.1:0-4002 GCA_964393915.1 uncultured Prolixibacteraceae bacterium | reverse complement strand
AAGCACTTCGTTTTACATAACAAAATTTTATTCAGTTGAAGAAACTGTAATTATATATTCCCCCTGGCCAAGTTCAAAATTCCCCGATTGCAATCCACCTACTTTTTCAGCATTAAAATTCCCGTCTTTCGATTTGATGGTAATCTTTTGTGATTGACTGAGTGGTAAAATTACGTTTGCACTGCTTTTTGACGGTATTGTAATTTCGTATTGGGTTGTGCCTGGCTGCAACTTTTTCCAGTTAGAAACGATTTCCCCGAAAGGTGAATAATAACTGCAATTCACATATTCCAGTCCATCAGGAGTGTAAGGACCCAAAATGAATTTTTCAAATCCGGGATTTTCTGGATCTGGCCTTATTCCAGCCAGCCAGCGGTAGAACCATTCTGTTACCGTTCCAAACATTGGATGACAATTGGAGAAGGTATTGTCGCTCTCTTTCCAGGTTTCCCAAATGGTAGTTGCCCCGTTATCGATCATAAAGCCCCATCCCGGAAAAGTGGTACTGTTTACGATGTTATAAACATTGATGGGAGAAATATTTTCAGATAGCGTCTCAAGGACATACTTGGTTCCAAAAATTCCGGTGCTGAAATGACCCGACGGGCCATTCTGAACCGCCTTTACCAATGAATCTTTTGCGGCATCCATATCTTCGGCAGGTATTATTCCGTGATAAAGCAACGTGGAAAACAAGGTTTGCCGGTTTATTCTGCCTGTGACCGGCTTGTCCCAGAATTCAGCCTTAATCAGACCCTTCAATTTTTCTGCTAATTCAGCATATTTTTTTTCATTCTCCGTATCGCCCATCACCGAAGCAAATGTCTGCATAATCCGGGCACACTGCAGATAATGAGCCGTTCCTGTTAACTGCACGGGAACGGGTTCCATTGATTCATGGTCACTTAATCCCTTATTAACCATTCCCTCCGGATGGAGCCTTGCTGCCTTGTCCATCCAGTTTTTATTCAGCTCATACAATTCTTTTATTATATCGGTGTCATTGTAATACAGGTAAATGTAATACTGGGTTGTAATAAATGCTGATTCCCAGCTGATTCCGCAATATTGAATTCCGGTAAACGGAGCAGTATCAACAAATGTCGTATCATTCATGGCATCCACCCAGTCATAAATTGTTTTCCGGTAGAACGACTGCATGTCAAAGTTGTAAATAAAAGATTCGCTGGTTGCATTTAAATCTCCGCCATAACCGAATTTTTCCCTTGCCGGACAATCAGACTGCACACTGACAAGGTTGGCAAGAAAAGTTCTTTCAGTTGCTTCCTGTATTGAATTCAGCAGTTCGGATGAGCAGGTAAAGCTATTTTGGGTGTCTACATTTGAATGGATAAACAGCCCTGTGATATCAGATGCCGAAGGTTCTTTATCCAGTCCCTTGATTTCCATATATCTGTAGGTATGGTAGGTAAAATCAGGAACAAACCAGGCTTCTGCATCATCACCAACAATATAGCTATCGGTTTGCCATGCAATATCAGGAGCCCCCGGACCGCCAACGCCCTTACGTTTAATCTGTCCTGCCACTGTGGTCATGGGATTCAGTTTTCCGTCCTCATAAATTCTTTCGCCAAATCTGAAAGTAATTGTATCGCCTGGTTTCCCCGACATCTTCATCCTGAATGTTCCAGTAAAATTTACGCCCATATCAACAATGTAAATACCGGGTTCGGGGGAATAAATCTCTACTGGTTCAATCTCTTCTGTAATCTGCACCGGAGGAAAAAAAGTCTTCTGCAATTCTCCGCCCGGATTTTCCCCCATCTGCGCAAAATTCCAGGAGCTGTCATCAAAGCCTGCCTGGTTCCATCCTTTTATTTCTTTTCGGGCATCATAAACAACGCCGAGGTAAACATCGTTTTTTATGATCGGGCCATAGGTATATTTCCATGTACCATCAGAAACCACCTCTTCCGTTTTTCCATTTTTGTAGTTAACAAGAAGTTTGGCAATGAAGGTGGGTTTCCCGACAGTCAGATCTTCCCGCAAATTCCTGCGCCCCCATTTCCGGAGTGGCAGGGGATTGTAAAACCCATTGCCGAGGGAAACGCCCAAACAGTTTTCACTGTCACTTAAAAGAGAAGTAACATCATATTCCGAATAAAAGATCCTTCTGCTGTAATCGGTCCAGGCAGGGTCAAGAACATTTTTCCCGATGGGTTCACCATTCAGGGTAGCCATGTAATATCCGGCAGCCGTGATGAGGAGCGTTGCCTTTTCAATTTCATTTTCAAGCTTAAAGTCTTTTCTGAAAAGAGGTGCCGGATCGTCAAGATAAAACAGGGAGTCAGTGGCAGGAAGTTCGCGGCCATAGGTGATCCACTGCGCATTGTCTGTTTTTCCCAATTCGTTCGTGCGGTTTTTGTCCGGGCCCGGGCTGCAGGCAAAAAGTGCAAATATGACAATTGCCAGGTGAAGCTGTTTCATTTGTATTCTATTTTAGTTTTGCTTTTATTTTATTTTATCTAATGTTTTCGTTATAAAACCATGATCTTCAAAATTACAATTTGTTTTTAATATCGTATTAAATATATGATGGATTACTCCAGTTTTTTATTCTTTTCTGGCATTCGCTCGCAGGTAATCCCAATTTTGGGTTTACCTGTGTACATAATTCGTTGAGTTTGTATATGGCGGATTGTCCTGATAGCAAACCATATTCAACAAGGTTGTCGAAAACCCAAAAATGGCCGTGAACTTCGATGTTATTGACGACTATCATTAATAATACCCAAATCTCTTGCCCTTGCCATAATTGCCTGAATAGAAATGCCGTTTAATTACAATTAACTCTGAAAAAGAGTAATGTTCACGCGAATTACCAAATTCAGCTTTGAAAGTAGATTCAGGTAAAAGCAATGCACCGGCAAACTATATATATTTGTAAACCTAAAAGCAAATTTTTATACGATTTACACCTATTGCCTGAGCATTTCAGCCTCCATTAATATTCTTTGTTTTGCCCGCTCAAGTTCTTTCTTCCTCCATTCATTCAGTTTCATCCTGTGCATTTCATACTCTTCAGGCGCGTAAGGGGCTTCGGGATAATCCCATGTATCGGTCCGGAAGGATGGTACGGGAATGACCCGTGCTCCGGAGTTAATGAGATTTCCCAGTGGATTTCTGGCCCAGGCATATCGTACCTCCAGAGGATTATCCACCAGGCTGCTCCAAACCTGAACCTTGCTTTTGTCAGCTACCTTTTCACCCTTTTCATTTTCAATTATCACATACTCCGCCTTTGCAGGAGAAAACTCGCGATTACTCCCAGCAACCGCGAATCCCTCCATGGGACGGTCGTCAGAAGTTTTTACCTCCTTGCTGAAGGTGATTATGATCTTGTTCCCAATCCGTTCAATGTTGGTAAAGGTTACCGGTTCCCACCCGAGGTCATATCCGTAGATTGACGACAATGCCCACCTGGCCAGCCTTTCAGAAACTTCTGCTTTTTTTTGCGGATGGTACCAGTTTACCTGCTGATCGTAGGAACTGACAAATCCGGTATTCGGTAACTCTATATAGGTATTAAACTGTGCTTCCCTGATGTATGGCGCCGGATCCAACATTTTTTCCTCAAAATTTTCAAGTGTCTGGGGTTCTCCTCCTGCACTCAGTTCTGCAATTCCAAACGGCAGATCTTTGTCATTGAATGTTCTTCTCCAATCTTTCACCAATGTTTTAAAATTCAACTCATAAAGCTTTGGCCGCGAATCGCCAAGGGCATTGTTGTATCCATGGTGAAAAATAGCCCCTTTAACCGACAGTCCGGCTAAACAGGCTAACATTCCATTGTATGATGATCCGGGAAAGTTTCTGTCCAGGGCGGGACTCGGCGACGGTTTATCAGGTTTTGGATTGGGTTCTTGTCCCCTGCTTTTACGCAGAGCACTGTTTCTCTCCCAATTCATGATTTGTGTTCGCAGATTATCCTCAGGATTATATGCCGCTACTTTTTCGTTCCATTGGTAGAGCAATTGCCTG
>CAYMXK010000439.1:0-4015 GCA_964393915.1 uncultured Prolixibacteraceae bacterium | reverse complement strand
CTTAGGGATTTCTTCGCTTCATCAGTTCAATCCAATGAATTGGTTTATGAACATGTGGTGCTTCAGGATGGAGGCGAGATAACCGACAATGTCCTGGCAGAACTCGGGCCGGAAGTATGGGAAGATTTCCAGACCAAATTTATAGATACATCACGCTAATACACACAATCAACCATATCCAAATAATTTTAACAAAAGCTGAGATTATGAGTATTAACAGACGCAACTTTTTCAAAACCATGGGAGTTGCAGGGCTAACTCTGGCCGGTGTAGAAAGTTTGGGAGCCACATCAACGAATCAGGAAGGCAATGAAACTGAATTTTATGGCGTTCTTTACGACTCGACCATTTGCATCGGATGCAGGGCATGTGAAAATGCCTGCGCCAAAGCGCACGGACTGCCAGAACCAGAGGATGAACTGGAAACGGGTGTTGAAAGAAAAACAAGTGTAACCCAGAGATGTGTCATCAATAAGCATGAAACATCTTATGGGGAGGTGATGGTAAGAAACCAGTGTATGCATTGCAACGAACCGGCCTGCGCCTCGGCCTGCCTGACCCAGGCGATGTACAAAACCAAGGAAGGCCCTGTCATCTGGAGGGAAGATAAATGTATGGGTTGCCGGTATTGCATGGTTTCCTGTCCGTTTGACGTTCCAAAATTTGAATACACAAGCACAAATCCCAAAATTCAAAAATGCGATATGTGCTACGACCGCATCAAGACCGGTGAAATTCCGGTGTGTGTCGAAACCTGCGGCGATGCCCTTACTTTTGGTACGCGCCGTGAATTGATCGCAGAAGCACGCAGGAGAATTGCAGAATACCCGGATGATTACCAGCATCAGATTTTCGGCGAAAATGTAGCTGGCGGAACGGGGGCATTGTACCTTTCTCCGGTGCCATTCAGCGAACTCGGATTAAACACCAAACTGCAGAATTCATCCTATCCGGCACTGACCAAAGGATTCCTCTACAGTGTACCCGCAGTATTTGTACTCCTGCCCTCCCTTCTTCTCGGCATGCACGAAGCAACCAAGTCTAACCAAAAAAACAACGAAGACCATGACTAGTCCGGCATTTGATCTCTCTCAAAAGAAAGAGCAATCTGTTTGGGGATTTTTAATCAGTGAATTAAAGCCCAGAGGCAAATGGGTTACCCCCTTCAACATCATTTCCATTCCAATCATCATTATCGGCTTCGCATTGATCGTCATGCGGTTCGCACAGGGATTGGGATCAGTATCCAACGTTTCCCAGGAAATTCCATGGGGCTTATGGAAGGGATTCAACGTAGTAACGGGTGTTGCCTTTGCCGGTGGTGCCTATGTGCTTACCTTCATGGTGTACATCCTTAAAATGCATAAGTACCATACCATTATCAGGGTTACTGTTCTCAACGGATTCCTCGCCTACATGTTTTATGCCGGCGCACTCATACTCGACCTGGGCAAACCCTGGAACATCTTCAATCCGCTTATTGGCAACAGCTTTGGTGCAAGCTCCGTTTTATTCCTGGTAGCGTGGCATTTCATACTCTACATTTTTGCCCAGCTCATCGAATTCTCACCGGCAATTGCAGAGTGGATCGGTGCACGTACCGCAAGGAGAATCCTTTCAGGGATGACCGTCGGAGCCGTTATTTTCGGGATAACCCTTTCCACCTTGCACCAGTCCGGGCTGGGAGCCCTGTTCCTTATGGCCAAAGAAAAGATCCATCCTTTGTGGTATAACGAATTTATTCCGGTCATGTTTCTGGTATCCAGTGTATTCGCCGGACTCTCAATGGTCATTTTTGAGGGTTCAATAACCCACAAGGCCTTTAACGGAGAAATAGACCAAAACCACAGGAGCAGAAGGAAATCCATTATCCACGGGCTCTCCAAAATATGCGCAGGAGCCATGTTCGCTTACTTCTCGCTTCAGGTTCTGGTATTCATCCACGGCAAACACTGGGGCCTGCTCAATACCCCCATGGGCTACTGGTGGCTGCTCGAAATGTTGGGTTTTGTCCTGGCACCCATGATACTTTTCTTCTACAGCTACCGTACCTACAATGTGACTGCCATTAAGATTGCCGCCATCATCACTATCCTCGGGATTGTGCTGAACAGGCTGAACGTATCCATTATTGCATTCAGATGGGATGCTGCAGTCCATTATGTACCTTCATGGATGGAAATTGTAATTTCCATGGCAGTAATCCTGACCCAGATCTGGATTTTCAGATGGGTTATCACCAGAATGCCGGTACTGCGTGAACCTCCGGAATGGGCAAAAGACCATTAATTGTGCATAACTCCTGCTAAACATAACTGATTTAATTAGAATACAATATTTAATCAGCTGTTGTCTTATTGATAAGAGAATGGCATAATAAACAACCAAATGGAAGGATTTACATACACCAACATTTTTGAGACTAAAGGGATTGAATACCTGGCAATCATCACTTTCTTTGCTATTCTGGTCCCCTTCTGGCTGCTGCTGAACAGGCAGGTTAAAATCACCCGCCAGATTCAGAAATCTTTAGATTTTATTACAGCTGGTTCGCTGCGAATTCCACAGGGACTATTTTTCAGCAGGTTTCACGCATGGACCCACCTTGAAAAGTCGGGACTGGCAAAAGTGGGCACTGATGATTTCCTGATGAAGGTGACCGGTGAAGTGAAAGTTCTTAACCTCCGGAAACATGGCGAGCATGTTTCTAAAGGGGATATACTGGCCACCATCAGCCAGAATGATAAAATGCTCCATTTATATTCACCTATCTCGGGCAGGATAGTGGAATCGAATGACAACCTGATTAAAGATCCGGCCATGTTAAGCGAGGATCCCTACTCCAAAGGCTGGCTTTATAAAATCAAACCCGAAAAATGGGTAGAGGAAACCAATGCCTATTACCTTGCCGAAGGAGCCAGCAAGTGGGCTGAACAGGAAATTGTCAGGCTCAGGGATTTTCTGGCCACTGCTGCAGGCAATGGTTCTTCGGGACTTTCAAATATTGTTTTGCAGGATGGCGGAGAACTGTGTGCCGAACCTTTGGCAGGATTACCCGGCGAAATATGGCAGGCATTTCAGGAGGATTTCCTTGATAGAAAGTCGCTTTTACCTCACATGGAGGCGTTCTCCGTATCTTAAATGGAATAACCTATTCCCCGATTAAGGAAAATACCATCTCCGGTTTTTTCCTGAAAACACAAGCTGTCATATGAAGTCTGGCTGACTTTTATGACAGCTTTTTTCCTGCTAAATCAGGACCAACCGCTCCAGGTAGGTTTTAAAGGAAAATTTGTGCGCATTATGACGTATGTTTTATTAAATTTGTAAATAAGCGGCTATTTTCGCCGACGGTTACCGATGATCTCTTCAAGTATGAAACTATTTAATAAAACTGAAGGAAAAAAAAGTATAGGACGGCCATTGCTTCGCGGATACGTCAAATTTCATTCATCCATCTATGGCAGGGTGGTTTTCCTGATTGCAGTCGCCTCTTTTTTCCTGTTTGTCTCTTTTGGCATCATCTTCAGGTCCGTCAATGAGGAATACATGAGAAAAGTAATCAGCGAAAACGGGAACAACATCGGCTACCTGGTCGAAGGCGCTCTGTACCGGTCGATGCTCGAAAACGACCAGGCCTCGCTTCAAAATACGCTCGACATGATCAATACCATGTCGGGGATTGATGATGTAAGCATGTACGATCAGCACGACTACCTGGCATACACTTCCATTTCGCAGGATGCAGTCGGCCATATTGATCCGGATTGCATGAGTTGCCATGCCGATTTTCCTGAAATGTTCCAATCAAAAACAGAAAAATCATACCGGATAATCGATGCAGACAGCAACTGTGCCATGAACCCGGACCTGGACAATAAAAGGCACCTGCTGATCAAATCTCCCATCCTGAACAACCCATCCTGCTTCACCGCTGCTTGTCACGCCCACCAACCCGACGAGGAGGTGCTTGGCTCCCTCATCATCAAGATGCCCCTCGAAGGACTTGACACCG
>CAYMXK010000438.1:0-4018 GCA_964393915.1 uncultured Prolixibacteraceae bacterium | reverse complement strand
AGTCTCCATATCCTTTGCCTTGTACATCGACGCGTAGGGCTCTGAAGGAGTTATTGGCACATGCGGACAGTGAAAGGAGCAGGTCAGCATAAATTGTTCATTCTTCAGCCGTTCCAAAGCCTCGATTGTTTGCTTGCCTTGTACCGCAGTAATTGTATACTCAGCAGGCAAATCAAGTACCCCATGAACATCAGCCTGACTCAATTTTTGCTTTAGTTCATCTTCGGGGATTATTCCTGTTGACAGATATTTATAGTACCGGTCTGTCGGATCAAGCTTGTAAGGAACCGTGCCTCCATAAAACGTAGTTTCATACAATTCACCAGGTTTTAAAGGTCTTTTTGGAAATTTCTCCCTGATATCTTTTACATAAAGGGGTTCCCAGCGAACAATGGGATCTGTGCCGGTCATTCCTTGTACCGGTGGATTCATGTATACCCTTGCCATGTGTTCCGGCGAATGAAATTTGCCATAAACTTCGGTGGCATAACCTCTTTTAGCAAGAATTTCATCGAAAGTGGGATAATAACAATCTCCTGTTTTGGCATCATTGTTATCCCGTATGGTTGTTGTTTCCGTTAATCGTCCGGTTAAGATGGAGGTGCGTGCAGGTACACAAACCGGACAGGGTGAAACAGCCTGACTGAAATTAACACCTTCACTTGCCAGCCTGTCCAGATTTGGTGTTTTGATCATTTTATTTCCTGAATAGCCCACAGCATCCCAGGATTGCTGGTCGGTCATTATCAACAGGATATTTGGATTTTTTTTATCCTGGCCAGATGTCACAGAAGTTGTAAAAAGAACCCCGGCAAAGATTATAGTGGTTAATTTGTAATTGAGTGGTATCATGCCTGTATGTAATTTATTTTTTTTCCCTTTGTTTATTTTTTTTGAATCACCCCTTGGCGGTTTCATTTCAGCGCGCCATTTTTCGTATTTTAGCTTCAATTCGTTTGTTTTCTGCGGATTCTGAGCCGATAAATCATTGCTTTCGCTTATATCTTTCTCAAGGTCATACAATTCCATAACCCGCTCAGTATTACGACGGTTAAATTCATGGTAGTTTTATATTTAGAATTATCTTTTGTCTAAGTAAGGTTATGACTATTAATTTTCAATTAATAAAAAGCTAATAAGATTAATGAATTCGGAGTCAGTCTGGCAAAGTCAGGAAATAAATAAAATAAAACCCTCAAAACATTACAAAAATTGCTGCCAACGTCAGAAAATTAATGTCGTTAACCCTTTATTAATTTTGCATTAATAGGTCAATCTTTAATTTGCATTAACATTCATCAATAATAAATAATCATTAAACCATTTTTATGTTACGACTATCCATTTTTATTGTACTCTGTTGGTTCTGTTTTTCAGTTAGTGCGCTGGATAATAGTGTTGCCAATATTATATTTTCAAATCCAACTGAGGAAACCGGGATTTCTTTTTTAATTAATAACTCCGGAACAGCCGAAGCATATAGTGAGCCGGCAACTAAAGGAGGAATTGATTGTCGTTATATTCCACCAGGCAAGTATGGTTATTTCAGGGTTGATGATGCATTGATATTGCCCACTGATTTAAAACTAATTTTCGCCATCACTTTTTTCGATAGTGGGAATGATAAGTTCACCTTACATTATAATGCCACCTCAAGCAAATACAAAGCACTCTCAGTTACCAAAACAAATTCGAATACATGGATTACAGTCAGGGCCGGAGTTACCGATGCAGCTTTGAATAATTTGCAGAACAATCAGGCTGATTTCCGCATTTCAGGCGAAGCATACATTCGTCAGGTTACCCTATCAAGAGGAGAATTGAATCCAATGATTGAGAGTGTTCCTGTCACCACAGGGAGCAGTTATTCCGAATTTAAGGGTAAATCTGTGGCAGGCTATCAAGCCTGGTTTACGGCAAGTGATTCAAATTCAGGATGGGTTCATTGGTCGGGAAATACAAGGCCTGATGTGAGTAACTTTTCTTTCGAAATTTACCCGGATATTAGTGACTATAACCCGGACAATTTAAAACAAACAGGATTCGAAAATTTGGGGAATGGTGAACCTTCAAGATTGTTTAGCTCATCTGACGTAATAGACGAACATTTTAAATGGATGAAAAATGTGGGCATTGATGGGGTTGCGCTGCAACGATTTATTGGCGATAGTCCTTATCCTATATCGAATTCCCCTTTTTCGAAACCAGTAAAAGTTAAAAAAGCGGCTGAGGTTAATGAAAGAATCTTCTATATCTGTTATGATATGTCATCGGGTAAAGATGAAAACGCATGGGTCGAAAGCATCAAATACGACTGGGTTTTCAACATTGAGCAATCCTATGCCTTAACCTCTTCACCGGCATACGCAACTGTTAATAACAAACCAGTTGTGCAAATCTGGGGCCCTGGATTTACTTCAAGGGTAGGGAATGCTGCGAAAACCATTGAGCTTATTCAATTTCTCCAAAGCCGGGGGTGCTATGTAATTGGTGGAGTTCCAACAAACTGGAGAACAGAATCGGGCGACTCAAAACCTGGATTTATGAATGCCTACAAAGCTTATGACATGGTTTCCCCCTGGGCTCCGGGCAGGTATAAAAACATTTCGGGCAGCGACAGTTTTAAAAACAGCTACATCTTACCAGACAAAGTGTTTTGCGATGCAAACAACCTCGATTACTTGCCTGTACTTTTTCCTGGTTTCGCATGGTCTACGTGGAATACCGGATCTCCAAATGCATTTCCCAGGCTCGCTGGGGAGTTCCTTTGGAGGCAGGCTTACAACATCAAAACAGCCGGAATTAACCAGATGTACTTTGCCATGTTTGATGAGTATGACGAAGGGACTTCACTTATGAAGGCTGCAACCGACTGGAGCATGATTCCAACCAACCAGTATTTTTTGACACTGAGCGCCGATGGTACATGGGTTTCGTCCGATTTTTATTTAAGAGTTGCCGGAGCTGCTACTGAGATGCTTAAAAGCCCGGAATCACCTTCAGAGATATTGGCAGTTCAACATTCTGAAGGACCTGTTTATTACCGGAACAGTTTCGAAAGGAGATATACCGAATATGTGGAAACTAGTGGTGGCATCACGAAAAGTGGTATTTTCAACCTTGATCCATGTTTTTACAATCCTGTGTTGCTTGAAAATAAAAATGTTATGATACCATTATGCGAAATCAGGAAAGATGAAGCAAATGCTAAAAGTGGTATGTATGTTTTGACGGCTTCAGGCAACCCAACCTCGCAAACTCAGGCAACTTATGAATATAAATTTGCAGAGGTGAAAATACCGGTAGTTCCAGATCTGCAGCTTTCATTCTGGAAGAAAACTTCCAATGAACCTGGTAAATATGTTACGATTGATCTGATATTCAAATCAGGAAAAAAATTAAGTAAATTGACAAATTATAAAAACAATACCGGGTTGAGCATGGCTCCTTCAGTTGGAATTGGGACAGTAGGAAATGGCTGGGAAAACTTTACCTGCCAGATTGGGGTGGGGGAGTTAATTGGAGATGAAGTTACGGGGATTTGTATTGCGTACGACCAACCTTCTTCATCAGGTTCATATCTGGCTTATTTCGATGATTTGCTTATCTCTGTAAAAAAAGATAATACTACGAGCCTGGAAGTTATCAAAAACAATCAACTGCCCCAGTTTGTAAGGTCAGTAAATCAGACACTTATATTTAATAACATACATTTAAATTCGCATGTAAAAGTATATGATATTTCGGGCAAACTTTTATCTGAATTTGTTCTATATAATACAGAAGTGCCTGTAGATTTGAAGAGTGGGATATATATTGTAAGTGCGACAAATAAACAAGGAGTATACAATCAAAAAATCATCCTTTAAGAGACTGAGATATGATGATCAATTAAGAATGACCATAAATTACCATAAATGACCTAATTGACTATAATTGACTATAATTGACTATAAATGACCCTAATTGACTATAATTGACTATAATTGACTATAATTGACTATAATTGACTATAATT
>CAYMXK010000437.1:0-4019 GCA_964393915.1 uncultured Prolixibacteraceae bacterium | reverse complement strand
AAAACCGGAAATGTGAAAAAAATTTAGCAAATTGTTTGTTTTTCAACATAGAAGGAACACAGAGCTTTTACACCTGGTTCCGGATATTCCCAGTAAGAAATGCCTGGAGATTTTCGCCGGCTATCCTCATTAGCCGGGAGCGGGCCTCAAAGGTGGCCCACGCAATATGTGGTGTGATAAAACAATTTTTTGCGGTGATCAGCGGATTATCGGGAGGCGGCGGCTCCACGGAAAGTACGTCTAATCCGGCACCGGCAATTCTGCCGCTGTTTAAGGCGTCGGCCAGGTCGGCTTCATTGATCAGCGGGCCACGGCCTGTGTTGATGAGAAAAGCTGTGGGTTTCATCATTGCCAGCATTCCCGAATTTACAAACCCCTTGTTTTCGCTGGTGAGCGGGCAGTTGATGCTCAAAAAATCACTCTCCCTGCAAACATTCTCGAGGGAAGTGTGCAGGTAGTGGGAGGGGATTCCTGTTTTTTGACTGCGGTTATTAAAAATAATTTTCATCCCGAAAGCATCGCCAATCCGGGCAACGACCTGGCCAATCTGACCAAATCCGACAATCCCCAGTGTTTTACCGGCCAGTTCCATTTGAGGGGTGCTCCAGAAGCAGAAATCCCGGTGACTGCTCCAGCGCCCCTCGGTAACCTGCTGTACATGGAGTCCGGTCCGTTGGGTAAAATTCAGGATATGGGCAAAAACCATTTGTGCAACCGAAGCCGTACTGTAGGCCGGAATATTGGTCACGACCACGCCCGACTCCTTTGCAGCATCCACGTCCACCACATTATAACCCGTTGCCAGTACCCCGATGAATTTCAGATGAGGAAGCTGAGCAATAATTTCCCTGCTCAAAACCACTTTGTTGGTGAAAACCGCTGTAGCCTTCCTGGCCCGTGAAACGGTTTCATGGGCAGAAGTCCGTTCATAAACGGTGAGATCACCCAGTTGCTTCAATCCGTCCCAGCTCAAATCACCTGGATTCAGTGTATATCCGTCGAGTACTACAATTTTCATAATTCAATTCTGATGTTGTTAAGTTTAATTGGATCGTGAGGCGTTGCGGGTTGATGGAGTTTCATCCCCAGGTTATTGATTCCTCTCCTGATAAGCTTGCGGGGCAAGAGTTTCTGGCCGTATATAACCTGTTTAGGGCGGGTGTCGATTTTGTAGGAGGATCCGTATCCGAAACGGTTGTAAAATTTGATCAGAAGTTGGTTTTTACCCGAATTCAGCGGGAGTAGGACGACGTCGGGATTAAGTGTACTGTTGCGCGGATTGTTGTGCATAACAATGATTTTGCCGTTGAGCCATACCTGAATGCCATCTCCGCTGTACAAGGAGGTGATGATGGTATGATCAGTTTCTGCTTCAATCTCCTGCAGGATGTAATATGCTTCGCGTGGCCGGCTGCTGAACTTTTCTTCAGTATTGTTAAGCCATCCGGGCTGTAATTCCCATTTAAGGTTACGCCCCCATTCTTTTGACGGATCTATCGGAAATTCAGTGGATCCATGAATACGATCAAAACTGCTGCGGACAGGTCCAAGCACATAGCGGTCTTTCCATACCGCCTCTGACATGGGGCCGGTAACCGGAAGGGGGTCTTTTCCGGTGAGTTGAATGATTTCTGATTCTCCATTCCAGCTTAGTTCCAGTTCCTTGCCTATTTCTCCGGAAGTGTAAAAAATTTCAGGTGAGGTTTCGCTCCGGGGAACAGTAAAGTTCCACGATTGTTTAACCACGCTCGGGTGGTTGTTGTAATAGTCGATGCAGGAATAGCTGTAATGTCTGATGGCATTGCGGTAACCCAGCCATGTCAGTCTTGCATCCAAAATTTCTTCGGGTTGTGCCTGGAAATCATCTGAAAACTTAATGGCTACAACACGGATATCGCTGGTCATATATAGCGATTGAGGGATATTAACAGAAACGGACTGTCTTTGGCTTCGGGTAATAATCTTCAGACCTGGCTCGCCAGGGACCCACGAGGAGGATACCTTTCCTGAAAGGAGAGGTAATTCAATTTGTTGTACCGGCTCACCCGACAAAATGAGATAAACCGTGTTATCGCGGGCAGTAATTTCTCCCCATGGGTAGTAGGCAGGGAAAGGATTCGCTGAAGTACCATAAATGGCCTCGCCATTTACTTCGAGCCATTCACCAATGCCTTTGAGCACCCGGGCTTCGTATTCCACCACCGTGCCATCGCCTTTGGGACCGATGTTGAGCAGGTAGTTGCCGCCGCGACTGACCACCTTTATCAGGCTCAGCAGTTTTTCCCGTATTTTTCCGTCAAGGTTCTCCCGTATTTGCCAGGAGCGGTAACCCCATGTTTCGTTAAAGATCGAAGCGGGTGTCTGCCAGGGAGCATCTATCTTAAAATCAGGGTATTCATTGTCACCCATTACGCAGAAGTCGTATTGGTTGTTTCCCAAACGGCCACTGACCATACATCCCTCCTGAAGTTGTTTCACAAGGTCATACAACTCGGTGCTTTGTTTTTCGGTGAGTGATCCCATGTCGAACCATAACTCCGAAATAGGGCCATAGTTGGTGAGCAGCTCTGCCACCTGCTTTTTGTTCAGGTCATGGTGCGCCGGCGTAATCGGATTGGCGTTGTGGGTAGTCCAGGGATGAATTGTCCAGTCAACAAGGGAAAAGTATAGCCCCATATTTAAACCATGACGGGCGCAGGCTTCGGAGAGTTCTTTCAGGATATCCCTTTTTAGGGGGGTGGCATCAACTATATTGAAGTAAGTATGTGCCGAATGGTACATGCAAAATCCATCGTGGTGTTTTGAAGTAATAACTATGGATCTCATTCCCGCGGCTTTGGCCAGTAAAGCAATGGAATCGGCATTCCATCCGGCAGGATTAAACCGGGAAGCCAACTCCTCATAGGTATCCGACATAATGCCACCATGCGCCTGGATTTGTTCACTGTAGCCCACCGTTACCGGGTTTCCTTTCCAAACACCACCCAGCTCTGAATAGACGCCGAAGTGAATAAACATCGAATATTTATTGTCGAACCACTGCTGTAAGGCCTCTGACTCTTGCTGCCCGAAGGCAGGTTTTATAAGGAGGAGGATTGCTGTAATCAAAAGAATTCTGTGCATAATAAAATTTTTTTGATGATGACGGATGCTATTTGCGAAGATATGGAAGTTTTTGGAAATATAAACGCACGGCGCAGACGCACGACCTATCGATGCACGGCCGTAGAGACGCACTGCCTATCGACGCACGACCGTAGAGACGCACGGCGTGTAGAGACGCATGGCAGTGCGTCTTTACATGGCAGTAGGCAGTTGTGTTAATTGTTGGATAATTATGCCCAGAACATTTTATTATGAAATGTTGTTTTAGCAATTTTGCATTTTAAAATTTATGTATGGTATCCTATAAAAAGATTTTCTGTATTGCGGCATGGATTGTTTTGTCTCTGTTCGTATCAACGCCGCTTATGGCACAGCATAATAGCACCCATTCAGCGCACGACCATGGTCATGACGACCACAAGTATCATATTGGGATAGGACTTGCTGCCACTAAAATAGTGGGGGAGAATGTCCTTGCACCTGGTTTTCATTTGCATTTCATCCGTCAGCTCGGTCATGAAAACAGATGGGGCCTTGGATTAGGGTATGAAGCTATAGCAGATGAACACTGGCACAATGGCGTGAATCTGCTGTTAAATTACCGTCCCCTTAAGTTTGTTTCGTTAATCACCGGTCCGGGTCTGGTATTTGGCAGTCACGACGGAGAGTTCGAAGCGCTGCCGGCATTCCATACAGAAGTGGTATTTGAGTTCAACGTTCGCGGATTGCATGTCGGCCCCATGATTGGTTATGGCCTGGATAAGGAGGACAGCCATTTTTCGGTTGGTGTGCATATTGGTATCGGATTGTAAAAACGTACCGCCGTACAATACGCCCAACCGTGCAATACGCCCGCCGTACGATGGTCGTAGAGACGCACGGTGTGCGTCTCTTGGATCAGACGCACGGCCGTG
>CAYMXK010000436.1:0-4025 GCA_964393915.1 uncultured Prolixibacteraceae bacterium | reverse complement strand
TGGCCCGGAGGGGCACCCGACAGCAACGGCATTACCGCTCCTGAGGAGAAATACGATGGCGTGCGGGTACGCAACGTGTCGGTGAGTGAGATGTATGTGTATCTGCCCGACAAGGCGAATAACACAGGAAAAGCCGTGGTGATCTGTCCCGGCGGGGGCTACGGCATACTGGCCATGGACCACGAAGGCTATGATGTGGCAAAGTGGCTGGCAGAACGGGGTGTGGCAGGCATCGTCCTGAAATACCGACTGCCCAATCAGAACCACCTGATCCCATCAGGCGACGCCAGACGAGCCATCCGGACAGTAAAAGCCAATGCAAAGGAATGGGGCATAAACCCGGAAATGGTGGGAATTGCCGGTTCTTCTGCCGGCGGACACCTGGCCGCGACTGTCGGAACCCGTTTCGATGACGGGGATGCAGCCTCCGGAGATCCTGTTGAACGTTTCAGCAGCAGGCCTGCCTTTATGCTCCTGTTGTATCCTGTGATCAGCTTCAACGAAGAGTTCGGGCACATGGGCTCCCGCCGCAACCTGATCGGGGAAACCAACGACTGGAAACTCGTGCAACATTATTCCAACGAACTGCATGTCACCCCGCAGACTCCGCCAACCTTTCTGGTACTGGCCGATGATGACAAGGCTGTGGTGCCACGAAACTCCGTGGAATTTTACACTGCGCTGAAAGCCAACGGCATTAAGGCCGAAATGCATATTTTCCAGCAGGGTGGCCACGGATTTGGAATCAGGAAAAACAACATCCCGGCAGACAACTGGCCAAATTTGTTTATCGACTGGCTGAAGATATTATAACTATTTCTTTGCGTTCATTGCGTTTTTCCCTTGCAGATGATTTAACCGCAAAGTTCGCAAAGGCCTACGCAAAAAAATTTCTAACACAGAGAACCACGGAGAAGACACTGAGAAACACAGAGATTAAACTTTGTGGCTCTTTGTGTCTCCTTAGTTGCCCTTTGTGGTTAAAAAAGGTCTCGCAGAGTTTTCTTTGCGTTCATTGCGTTTTTCCCTTGCGTCTATTGCCTTTAAATTGACTTTGAGACCACTCTGATAAGACAAAAAATAAAATTTGCCACCAAGGCACCAAAGCACCAAGAAACACAAAGAAATTAATATCAGTTTAAAAATCTTGGTGAAATCTTTGTGTCTTCGTGCCTTCGTGGCAAAAAAGGCTTTTCAAAATTAACTCAAACTTTAATACATATGATTTAAAAAATCTAAATCATTTTTCCATTTATTAACAGCCAATGTAACTTTCGTTAACTTTTTTTACAAAAAACAGCATTTTACTTACAAATTCATTTTGAGTTTGAATTTAATTTTTACATTTGCCCTCGTTCAATATGAGTCGTTTTTATGAAATCATTTTCCGCATATATTATTGTCCTAGTGGTCGTCATTCTTGGCAGCAGCTGAGAAGGGCACTCTGTATATGTGGAACTAAAAGGAATACAGGCCTTTCTCAATAAGCGGGAAAGGCTTTTTTTATAAAAGTTATTTTGTTACAAATTATGAAAAATTCATTACGCAGCAGCATCTCGACCCAGGGCCGCCGGATGGCAGGAGCCCGGAGCCTGTGGCGGGCCAATGGCATGAAGGAAGAGCACTTTGGAAGGCCCGTTATTGCAGTGGTCAACTCGTTTACCCAGTTTGTACCCGGACATATGCACCTGCATGGTGTGGGCCAGCACATTAAGTCGCTGATTGAAAAACATGGCTGTTTCGCCGCAGAATTCAATACCATCGCCGTGGATGACGGCATCGCAATGGGGCACGACGGTATGCTCTACTCTCTCCCATCGCGCGACGTAATTGCCGACAGCGTGGAATATATGTGCAATGCCCATCAGGTTGATGCCATGGTCTGCATCAGCAATTGCGACAAAATCACCCCGGGAATGCTGATGGCTGCCATGCGGCTTAACATTCCGGCTGTGTTTGTTTCGGGTGGCCCCATGGAGGCCGGTGAGATCGACGGAAAATATTACGACCTGGTCGACGCCATGGTAATGGCAGCAGATCAGTCGGTTTCCGACGAACAACTCGCAATTATCGAGCAGAAAGCCTGTCCCACATGTGGTTCATGCAGCGGTATGTTCACCGCCAACTCCATGAACTGCCTCGCAGAAGCCATCGGACTCGCCCTACCTGGCAACGGTACCATCGTGGCAACACACCTCAACCGTAAAAAACTCTTCGAAGAAGCTGCCGAAGCAATTGTCGCAGCCACTTACGCCTACTACCAAGACGGGGATGCTTCGGTCCTCCCGCGCAATATCGGCACCAAAACTGCCTTTGAGAATGCAATGAAACTGGATATCGCCATGGGCGGATCAACCAATACTGTCCTTCATTTGCTGGCAATTGCCCATGAAGCGGAGGTCGACTTCACCATGTCCGACATCGACCGTTTGTCGCGCATCACGCCCAATCTCTGCAAAGTGGCGCCCAGCTCTCAATACCATATACAGGACGTTAACCGTGCCGGTGGAATCCTTGGCATTTTGGCCGAGATGGACCGCGGCGGACTCCTCGACACTACCGTACCCCGCATCGACCGGCGGACCCTCGCACAGGCCATCGCAGAATATGATGTGATGGGTCCTGGCGTAACTGAAGACGCATACCGCAGGTACAAATCAGCCCAGGGCGGCGGCCGTAACCTCGTAATGGGATCACAGGAAAGCTATTTCAAGGAACTTGACCTCGACCGCGAAAAAGGATGTATCCGGGATGTTGAACATGCATACAGCAAAGACGGCGGACTCGCCATTCTCTATGGTAACCTGGCCGAAAAAGGCTGCATCGTGAAAACAGCCGGAGTCGATCCGTCGGTTTTCCAATTTAAAGGCACTGCCAAAGTTTTCGATTCCCAGGATGATGCAGTAAACGCGATCCTCGGAGATACCGTGCAACCCGGAGATGTGGTGGTGATCCGCTACGAAGGGCCCAAAGGAGGACCGGGAATGCAGGAAATGCTCTACCCTACTTCGTATCTGAAGGCGGTGAAGCTCGACAAACAATGTGCCCTGGTTACTGATGGCCGGTTCTCCGGAGGTACTTCCGGACTCTCCATCGGTCACATCTCCCCCGAAGCCGCTTCAGGTGGCACTATCGGACTGGTTGAGCAAGGCGATATCATCGAAATTGACATCGTCCAAAGAAGAATTGAATTGATGGTTTCCGAGGAGGTACTTGAGCAACGGAGATTGAAAGAGAATGCCAAGGGAAAGGGTGCATGGGAGGCAGGACCACGCAAAAGACGGATCACCAAAGCCCTCAAAGCCTATGCAGCCATGGTTTCATCGGCCGATCAGGGTGCCATCAGACTGATTGATTAACAGATTTTTTTTCAGGATAGTAAGGTTTTCTTAAACAATATAAATTGCAAGTAAAATAAAACGGAAATAATATGAACAAAGAACCATTAAAAGTATCTGGCTCCGAAGCGGTTATCCTTTCGTTGCTGGAGGAGGGCGTTGAGATCATTTTTGGTTACCCCGGGGGTGCCATTATGCCCATTTATGACGCGCTGTATGATTATGACAAAAAATTGAAGCACATCTTAACCAGGCACGAGCAGGGCGCAGCCCACGCCGCCGAAGGATATGCCAAAATTACCGGAAGAGCCGGCGTCTGCTTTGCCACATCAGGCCCGGGAGCAACCAACCTGGTTACGGGCATTGCCGATGCAATGATCGACTCCATACCCATGGTCTGCATAACGGGTCAGGTCGCCTCTCCCCTACTCGGAACCGACGCATTTCAGGAATCCGACGTGCTGGGTATCTCCATGCCGATTACCAAATGGAACTACCAGGTTACTACCGCTGAAGAAATTCCGGGGGCTATAGCCCAGGCATTCTTCATCGCCCAGACCGGCCGTCCTGGCCCGGTATTGATCGATATAACCAAAGATGCCCTATTCGGAGATGTGGAATTCAACTACAAAAAATGCTAAAATATCTGAAGGTACGTGCCTGAAACTCCGGTCGATCCCTTCAAAG
>CAYMXK010000435.1:0-4027 GCA_964393915.1 uncultured Prolixibacteraceae bacterium | reverse complement strand
TATAAATACCTTTTAGATTATTATTCAGGTGACTCTTAACCACAAAGAGCACAAAGTGAGCACAAAGGAACACAAAGAAATATAAAGGAATACAAATATAAAATCCTCATATACATCACTTTGTGTGCTTTGTGAAATACTTGGTGCACTTCGTGGTTAAGTTTTCATTTGTTTTTAAGTACATTGATTCAGAGATGGAAATCTGAATGGCGGAAGTGGGTGCCTTGCAATGGCGGGGTTATTCAACGGGAACTTCGCGTTTTTCCTTTTTGGTGAATTTTCTGATTCTGATGTTCAGATAGGCGAAGGCAATTGACATAAACGGGCTGATGATATTGAAGAAGCAATAGGGCAGATAATCCCAGGTACTGACACCCAGCACCCTCGATTGGGTGGCACCGCAGGTGTTCCAGGGGATGAGCACGGAGGTCATGGTGCCACTGTCTTCAAGGGTCCGGCTGAGCACCTCCGGCTTCAGGCCTCTTTCCTCGTAAACCTTGCGGTACATGCGGCCGGGAACCACTATGGAAATGTACTGGTCTGAGGCGGTGGCATTAAAGAAGACGCAGGTGCCCACGGTGGAGGTCACGAGTGCGCCCTGGCTTTTCGCCACTTTTATGATGGGCAGGGTAATTCTCCGGAGGAACCCGGCCGCTTCCATGGTGCCTCCGAAAACCATGGCAGCAAGAATCAGCCAGATGGTGTCGAGCATGCCACGCATTCCTGATGTGCTGAGCAGATCATTCACGTTGGGATCGCTGGTATGGAGAGCAACATCTCCAAACATGGCCCGCATGGTAGCCATATAGCTGGCTTTCATGAAGTTATCTGTTACGCCCGAAACCTGCTCTATTATGTGGGGTTGAAAAATGACGGCAAAGAGAGCCCCCAGCAGGGTACCGGCCATAAGGGCAGGGAGCGGGGGTACCTTTAATATAATAATGGTAAGGAGTATGGCAGGAACCAGAAACAACAGCGGATGGGTATTGAACGTACCGTCGATGGCGATTTTTACGTTTTCCACATCCACAATGGCACTTGAAAAATCAAAACTGAACCCCATGACCAGAAAGATGATAAAAGTGATGACAAGTGAGGGAATTGTGGTATAGGTCATGTAACGGATATGCGTGAAAATATCGGTGCCAGCCATGGCGGGTGCCAGGTTGGTGGTATCGCTCAGTGGCGACATTTTATCGCCGAAATAGGCCCCGCTGATTATGGCACCGGCCACTATTGCCTCATTGATGCCAATGGCAGCGCCAATTCCCAGCAATGCGACACCGATGGTTGCCACGGTTGACCAAGAGCTGCCGGTGGCCACGCTGACGATGGCACTGACGGCCACTGCGGTGATCAGAAAGAGTTTGGGGGAAATAATACCGAGGCCGTAATAGATCATTGCCGGCACTACGCCGCTGATCATCCAGCTTCCTGCGAGAGAGCCGATCATCAGGAGGATCAGCATCGAGGGCATGGCCGATTTGATGGTGTCCACAATTTTTCTTTCAATATCGGCCCAGGCAAGTCCGGTGCGCATGGCCAGAACCGCTGCCATAGAGGCTGCCAGCAACAGGGCCATCTGGTTACTGCCTGCCAGGGTATCCTCAAAGAAAAAAACATTGGACGAGAGAAGTCCAATGAGCAAAATTAGTGGCAACAGGGCCTCAGACAGGCGGGCTTCGCGTTTCATGCAACCGGTCAATTTTCAAATTAAAAGTTAAACTAACGCAATAAAATTGATTTTTCACATATTTTTGACGAAAATCATTGGAACGGGAAGGGAGAATTAAAATCATTTAAATAATTAATTGGCCCGAATTTCGTTGATAGAAAGTGTAATTAAAAGGAAATGACAAAATTCAAAATATTTATATCCCTGTTTTTGCTTGCAGGGTGGCTGATTCCCAAAGGTGTTTCCGGTCAGGAAGAGGCCGGCGGCTTGTTTGTTGCTGGCCGGATTACCACAGAGCAGGGGAATGTGGGCGGCGCGGTAATCAAGTTATTCAGAAACGGACAGGCGATGTTGGATTACCAGGTGGACAACACCGGGCGATTCAATCTCCGCTTTGAGTTTAACAATGAGTATGAACTTATATTTATGCGCCCCGACAACTTTCCGCAGAAATACAGGGTATCCACGACTGTTCCTGTGGAGGTGCTGCGGCGCGACCGGAAATTCCCGCCATACCCGCTGGATGTTAATTTGTTCACGGAAATCAAAGGTCTCAACACCACATTTGCAGAACACACGGTAATGAGAATTTTCTATTCCGCGGCGGTCGACAATTTTATTCATGAAGTCTATTACAACAATGCGCAGATCAAAAAGCTGATTGAGCAGGCCATATTGCAGTCGCAATCGGTAAGCAGGGAAGACGATCTCCTGAAAAGGCTTACCGCTTCGGAGCTGGCAGCTTTACGGCGGGATTACGATGCTGTTTTGAAAAAGGCCGGGTCGGAATTCGACAATGGTGATTATTTGCTGGCGCTGGATGATTATAAGATGGCCAGCCGCATTTTTCCGTCTGAGAAATTTCCCAGGGACAGAATTGCCGAGATCAGAGACCTGATCGCGGTGCTGGGCCTCGAGGCTGAACTGGAGCGTCAGCAGGCCGAAAAATACGCCCAGTTTATACGACAGGCCGATCAGCAATTTAAGGCAAAAGAATATCCTGCCTCAAGGGAGAACTACACCCAGGCGCTGTATGTCAGGCCCGATGATGCCTATGCCGCGGGTCAGATCGCCGAAATTGAGCGTTTGATCGCTGACATGCAAGCCCGGCAAATGTATGGCGATATTATTGCCGTAGCCGATAATGCCTTTAAGGAGAAATTATGGGATGAATCGAAGAAGCGATACCAGGAGGCGCTCAGTATCAGGCCCGGGGAGAGTTACCCGCAGGCTCAGATTGCCCTGATCGATGCGGAGATCCTGCGGTTGTCACAAATGGCTGAAAAGCAATCTACCTTCGAGTCGGCAGTGCTGAATGGAGATGCATCCTATGCCAAGCAATTCTACCCCAAAGCCCTCGAGTATTACAGGGCCGCGTTGGCCATCAGGCCCGATGATCCGGGTGTAGTGGCAAAAATAGAGAAAGTGGAAAAGGAACAGAAAGATATCAACGACAAGCTTTTTTACGACGAAACCATAGCCAATGCCGACAGGTCATTTAAAAGACTGGAATATCAGCAGGCCAGGGAGTTATACAGCACCGCGCTGTCGGTAATGCCAGGCGAGCTTCACCCGCAGCGGCAGATCGAGGCCATCGATAAAATATTTGAACAGGCAAGGGAGTACGATAACCTTGTTGCCCGCGCAGATGCCAGTCTGGCGGCAGAAAACTACACCAGTGCCCGCGATGATTTCCGTACTGCTTTGGAAATCAGGCCGGGTGAGAAATACCCTGCCCAGAAAATCAGGGAGATAGATGCAGTACTGGCAACAATGGCAAAGGAAGACCAGCAGTACAGGCAGTTGATTGCAACAGCCGACAGGTTTTTCAACGCGCGCCAGTTTACCCAGGCAAAGGCAGAATACCAGAAAGCAGCCGCACAAAAGCCTGCAGATAGTTACCCGCCTGAAATGCTGGGAAAGATTGCAGATCAGGAGGCAGAGCAGCTTCGTTTGGCCGAAGAGCAGCGCCTGGCTGAAGAAAACCGTCAGATGGCCGAGCAGCAGCAACGCGACCAAAGGTACCAAACGCTGGTCGATGAAGCTGACAGACTGTTAGCGGCCAATGAACTGGTGCCTGCCATTTCAAAATTCAGGGATGCCATGGAGGTAAAACCACAGGAAAGCTATCCCCTGCAGCGGATCGAAGAAATCAGGGGCATCATAGCCCGGCAAACCGAAGCGCAGAAAACATACGACACGGCCATTGCCGCGGCCGACCGCGCTTTCAATCAGCAGCGTTATGACGAGGCCCGCACCGGCTACCAGCAGGCGCAGCAGACAAAAGCCGAAGAAGCTTACCCGGCAGAACAGCTTGCCAGGATCGACGCCATTGAGGCAGAGTTGGCCGAG
>CAYMXK010000434.1:2208-4041 GCA_964393915.1 uncultured Prolixibacteraceae bacterium | reverse complement strand
TACTCATTCCCACGAAAGTGTTGTCTACTCTCTCCTACTCATTCCCACGAAAGTGGGAATCCAGAATCTGTGGCAAATGAATTAATCTGTGAAAATCAGTGTAATCTGTGGTAAATGCGTTATCCACCACGATAGGAATTTATCCTGCAGCAGGTAGAGTTTGTTGTAATCTTTTTTGGACGAATTCATATTTCTTTTTCAAAGCAGGCGACCTGAGTTTACTGATTACTTTATTTGTTAGTAAATGTTTTATTTCGGTGGGGGTTAATAGTTGTAAGACAGTAAACCAGGAGTACGATTCAATTAGTTTCAGGAAAATCATTTCCCTGTTAAAGTGCCCTGCTGATTCTTTTTCACCTGTTAATACAGCCTCAATTTCCTCAGAAGAAATTGAATAATCCCAAAGCAATTGTCGCAGCAATTTTTGTCTTTCCACTTCATTCATTGTCACAGTTCAAATATACACAAAAACAAAATACGTAAACTTAGGTGTTCGCTCCCTCTCTGTCATCCCGAGGGCTTTGCCCGAGGGACCTTTTTGTCATCCCGAACGTAGTGAGGGACCTAACGAAGTGAGGTACCTAACTAAGTGAGGTACCTAAAGTACTAAAATTTAACGCGATCATATGCCCCATTGCTGGCGCGGATTTAAAATCCGTGCCGCCAATCCAATCCGCACCAGAGGCATTTTCTATTAATGACAGATTGGCACGGATTGCAACCCCGACACAATCGGGGGCGCCAGCGGCATTTCCGGTCTCCCCCCGATTCAATCGGGGCCGTTTTCCGTTTTCCGCTCTCCGTTTTCCGGTCTCCGGTCTCCAGTCTCCGGTCTCCGTTTTCCGGTCTCCGTTTTCCGTTTTCCGTTTTCCGCTTCGCTTTTTGTTACAGCAGCCCTTCCACTAAAATATCTTCATCCAGATCTTCCCAATGTATTCCTTCACCGTCGCCAATGAATCTCCAGTTATCCCTCTGCTCAGGGGTTGCATCCCGAAGTGAGGGAAACCAGTTTATGGGAACAGCAAGCTCTCTTCCGTCGTCTAAAATCAGATACATTTTTATATCGTCGAACCAGATATTTACTGCATTGGTAGATTTAGAAATTTGTAAAACGCTCATCCCATTTTTGTTTTAAGAGTTCAATATTTTCTAAAATTATCTTTCTAATCTCGTTTAACTCATTTGCATTAAATCTTTTTGACTTTACCAATTCGGCGTTTCTCAAAAAGAATTTTGCCGTACTTCTGCCTTTTTCAACGTGCACATGAGGAGGATAATGATCGTTAATATAAAAGAAAAAACGATATCCTCTTGTTATTAATATTGTAGGCATGCTTTTAAAATTTACATTTCAAATTTAACAAATAAATTTTTGAAAGCAAATTGTTAATAATCCTTACTGGCGCTATACGGCTATTATGTGATAAATGTGATGCGACCATCATTTGTCATCTTATGCGGCCAAAGGTACATCGCTAAGTGCTGCTGTCATCCCGAAGTGCGAAGCACTGAGGGACCTTCGGGACCTACTCTACCACCTTCCTCTTCGACCCCTTCTTCTTCCCCTTCTTCCCGTCTTCACCATAGCCATAGCCATAGCCGTACCCATAACCATAACCATACCCATAACCATATCCATGCCCCATATAGCTTCCTTTTTGTGCCGCACCGCGTTGATCACAAGTCCCACGCCTTTCAGCTTATGGGCTTTCATCTCCTCGAGGGCGTTTTTCAGCCAGTGGCGGTTGGTGAGGCGGTCGCGGACCACGAACAGCACCGAATCCACCTGGTCGGTGATCTGGAAAAGGTCGGCAACGTAGCCGATCGGCGCAG
>CAYMXK010000434.1:0-2198 GCA_964393915.1 uncultured Prolixibacteraceae bacterium | reverse complement strand
ATGACGTCGTAGCGCTGTTTCAGCTCTGTCATCAGTTGAATCAACCGCTCATCCATCAGCATTTCACCCGGATTGGGAGGAATGGAGCCGGCAGGGATAACGTGCAGGTTGGGGTGTTTCACCTGAAATACAATATCGTCGACAGAAGCCCGGCCCATGATGTAATCGACCACGCCGGTATTGGCATCGATCTCCAGGATCTCACTGACCCTGGAATTGCGCAGGTCGAGGTCGAGCAGCACCGTCCGTTTGCGGATCAGGGCAAACGAAGAGGCCATATTAAAGGCAATGTACGACTTGCCCTCGCCGGGAGCAGTTGAGGTAACTGCCACCACAGGATTGTCCTTCCCCTTCGACATCAGGTTCAGCTTGTTGCGGAGTCCGCGGAACGGCTCACTGGCCGGACTGTTGGGGGCGTCGATAACCGGCGTGTGCGGATACTCCTTGTTGTGGTTATAAAATACATGCCCCAGCACGGGAATGGAGGTTATGCCCTTCAGGTCGTCGATCGAACCGATGCGGGTGTTGAAGAACTGGCGCATAAAAATGATCATGGCCGGGAAGGCGAGCCCAAGCAGCAGCGCAATCGCGTAGATCATGCTGGTTTTGGGCGCGATCTGCGCCTTGTACACCGCGCCATCCACCACCTGACTGTCGGGGGCGTTCGAAGCCTTGGCGATCTGCGCCTCCGACAGTTTCTGCAGCAGGAAGGTATAAGTTTCGTTGTTGAGCTTGTATTTTCGCTCGATGTTCACCATGTTGCGCTCGGTGGCCGGCAACTGCCGTACCTGCGCCTCGAAACGCCAGGTGCGGTTCTTCAGATCGGTAAGCCGCACCTCGCTCTGGCCGATAATGTCCCTGATGTTCTCCAGCATGGCATTCTTGAGCATCTCGATCTGGGCGTTGATCTGGTTCAGCTTGGGGGAAATCCTCACCGTTCCCAGCTTCGACTTCTCGATGGTGAGCTTGTTGAGGTCCATGATCAGGCTGGTAAGCAGCGGATCGTCGAAGCCCATGGCCGAGGGGGCCAGTATGTTTTCGAGCTCCTGGTTCTCCATGATGTAGTTTTGCAGGTAGCGGTAGTATTTGTTCTGCGACTCGAGGCGGGTGCGCTCCTTGTCGAGTTCCGACATCTGCTCCAGCAGCTGCTGGCCCTGGGCGGAGAGGTCGAGGACCTGGTTTTTCGACTGGAAAGAGAGCATCTCCTGCTCCGACAGGTTCAGTGAGTCGCTCACCGACTCGAGCTGGGAGGTGATAAAATCGATGGTACGGTTGGCGTAGAGGTTCTTTTGCGACAGGTTGTCCTGCTGGTACACATCCACCAGTTTATTGAGGAAGTCGATGCCCTTTTCACGGTTCACATCACGCACCGTCAGGGAAAGGATGGAGGTAAATTTCCCCACCGGCTCTATCAGAAGTTTTTTGCCGTAGCTGCTTTCAAGGCCCTGCGGGGTGTTGAACCTGAATGCATAGCTCGCGCCCGGTGACAGGGTTTGGTTCTCCTTCAGCAGGATGGAAAAACTGTAGTTATCTCCCGAGAAGAGCTCCCCTGCCCTTTTGCTGATATCCAGGTTCAGCTCAGGGATGATCCTGACCTGATGCTCATCGCGGTAATCAAAAACAGAGACATTGGTGCCGTTGGCGGTCACGTGCAGTGTCCCGTTGGGCTGTATGTCGAGGTTAAAGTCCACCCCAACGAGTTGAGGATGGTTCCTGTTCCACAACACGGTGAAGGGCGAGGCGGTATAAGTTTCGCGGGTGGCCACCTTGCCCTGCACAAAATAGGAAACCTCAAAATTGAGTTCCCTGATGGCCTGTTGGATGATGGGCCACGATTTCAGGATCTCCGCCTGGTTGTAAAAGTTGGAGCCTCCCGACATCAACCCGAAGCCTTCGAGCGCCTGCACCGAAATCCCCCCCTCGGAGGTGAGCGGCGATGTCCCCTTTTTCTCCTGGATCAGCAGTGTGGAGCGCATCTCATATACCGGCACGGTGTATCGGTTGGCCAGCCAGCCGGCAGCGCCCGCGATGGCCACCGTCAGCACAAACCAGTACCAGTTAGACAGCAGTTTCAGCAGCAGTTTCTTCTCGAAGTTATCCTCCTCCTGTTGTTGCACCACCTGTACCGGGGTGCCGTCGATTCGCTGATATTCCATTATTTCAGAACGTTTAAGATTATTTCAGAACGTTTAAGATTA
>CAYMXK010000433.1:0-4047 GCA_964393915.1 uncultured Prolixibacteraceae bacterium | reverse complement strand
CGGGTATTTTGACACATTATCACCTACGCAAAAAAAGGTGGCTTTTGCATTTTCAGCCGCGAGAGTTTCAAGTACCCATGGAGTAGCTTCAGGCACCGGACCGTCATCAAATGTGAGGTATACCGTATTATCGATGTCCTGGTCGATACTCCACCATGCATTGTCCCACCATCTGCGAATAAACTTTGGAGGATGAATAAGTGGTGCAAACAGCATCATTGTATGCCACCCATAAACCGGGCGTAGTATTCCTCGAGGGTTGATCCCGCTTTTTCTGCCATAGCTTCATCTCCTGCAGTGGATGCGATCCGCTCAAGCTTCTGAAGATAGAAGAGGTTTTTCTGCATCTCATCGCTCACGTCTCCCGAATTCAGGAACCGCGGGTTCAGTGAGAAGAGGTAACCCAGCATATCGGTATATGATGCGAGTGACTTTTCAGCCAATTCCTGCGCTTTCCCGTTTGCTTGTGCCATGTATAGGGTGTTTATCATATCGAGAGAGAAGAACTCATAGGGCACAACACTGGCGGGTACCAGCTCCATACCCCGCTCCACCACCTCAACCGCCTGTTCGTTTTTCCCTTCGGCAACCAGTTGCTGGGCCAGCCGGTTAAAGTTGTTCCGGATATTGGTCATCATCCGTGCATTGTTTTCATCAATATAGACCTTTGGGTCGTTCATGTTGCCCCATTTAAATTCGTTCATCAAATTGTTGTACATGATGTCTGAGGCCACATTGCCAAAGTTTATCCTTTCATTTGATGGTGTTTCCAGTTTAATTGGTACAAGCCTGTAGGCAAAACCTTCGAGCTGAAAATAATCCTGAAGGTTCATGTATTTATTGCTGCCAATGGTTATGGCAAAATAGATGGGGCGTTCCCAGTTGTTATTGGCAATCAGGTCGAGGATCATAAACTCATCCTTTGGCAGGTAATCTTTATTGCTGAGGTCGATATACATGGTATCCACAATTTTGTGGTAATCCTCGGGCCGTACCACCTTGTTTCTGATAACAGCCTCCTTATCGATCGGGAAGGATATTATTTTCTTAGGAATGTAGGAGGCATTGCTGGCCTGCCGAAGTTTCGTGGCAGGGTCTTCGCTGGCAACAAATGCAACGGCTTCGCGAAGGTCAACGGTTGTCCTCCTTACGCGTGGGTCATCAAGAAGGTAGACGAGATCTCGGGTTCCCTGGGTGTATTGTTCCTCCCGGAGTGAAAAGGGAAGGGGTTTGGAATCCCACATTTTTCTCTTCATCTGGGAAATGTACCAGTCGGTTTGCAGGTAACTTAAATTACAAACCCTTACGTCACGACGCACGCCCTCCACGTCCTGGTTGTACCATAGGGGGAAGGTGTCGTTGTCGCCATTTGTAAAAATTATCCCTTGTTCAGCTATGGTTTTCAGGTAATTGGCTCCTAAATCGCGCGCTGTATAACGGTTTGACCTGTCGTGGTCGTCATAGTTCTCGGCTATTAAAAGTCCGGGGACAACAATAAGTCCGGCAAGCGTAATCAGAGATGCGTTGAGGGTATCCGGCAGCATTTTTTTAAATGCTTCATAAAGAGCCGGTACGCCCAGTCCTATCCATATGGCAAATGCATAGAAAGATCCGGCATAGGCATAATCCCTCTCCCTGGGCTGCAGCGGATTCTGGTTAAGGTAAACCACAATCGCAAGGCCGGTCATTACAAAGAGCAGGGTAACCAGCCAAAGCCCCAGCCGGCCTTCCTTTCCTTTGTTGAACTGGAAGAATATGCCCAGCAAGCCGAAAATCAGGGGCAGGAAATAATACTTGTTCCTGGCTTTATTGTTGGCCAGTGATTCCGGCAGAGCCTTCTGATCCCCCAGCCTGAAATTGTCAACGGCATTTATTCCGCTGATCCAGTTGCCATGAAGCACGCCCCCATGGCTTTGTATATCGTTCTGCCTTCCGGCAAAGTTCCACATAAAATAGCGCATATACATATGCCCGACCTGGTAACGGAAAAAGAATTTCAGGTTTTCTCCAAAGGTTGGTTTTACTATGGTTTCCATTTCGCCCCGGTCGTTCTGGTGACGGATCCTCCTTCCTTTTATCTGTGCCCACTGCTCATATTCCGCTGCATGGTTTGCATCCATGGAACTCCACATCCTGGGAAACAAAGTTTTGAATTTATCATCGTAATTGGGCGTTACCCTGTATTCTGTGATTACATATTTGCCATCGCGCTGCGTATAGTAAGGACTTCCCTGGCTGTATCGGTTGCTGGGGTCGAGCGGTGAGTTGTAATACTGACCGAAAACGAGGGGACGCGAACCGTATTGCTCCCTGTTAAGGTAAGAAAGCAGCGAAAAAGTATCGTTGGGGCTGTTCTGGTCCATGGGAGGGCCTGCAGCCGACCTGATAATTATGAGGGCAAAAGAGGAGTATCCTATGAATATTACCGTAAGCGCAACTGCAATGGTATTCCATACAATCAGGTTCTTGCTGACGGTGTAGCGGATAGCCCATATCATGAAGGCTGCGAGGGCAATTACATAAAAGAGCGCGCCGGAATGGAACGGAAGGCCGAATGAGTTGACAAACAGAAGCTCGAACCATGAAGCAATTTTGACAAACCCTGGAATAACACCGTACATAAGGCCGCCCAGGATAGCTATTGAAATAGCCAGTGCCGTGATTATCCCTTTTGTGGTCACTTCATGCTTTCTGAAATAATATACAAATACAATGGCCGGAATGGCGAGCAGGTTCAGAAGGTGCACCCCGATGGAAAGTCCAATGAGGTAGGCAATCAGAATCAACCAACGGTTGGCATGGGGTTCATCAGCAATATTTTCCCATTTGAGAATAGCCCAGAAAACCAGGGCGGTGAGAAAGGATGACATGGCATAAACTTCGCCCTCTACCGCAGAAAACCAAAAGGTATCTGTAAAGGCATATCCCAGGGATCCAACCAGACCGGCCCCCATAATGGCAATTAAATTGCCGGTGTTCATTTCTTCAACAGGAGTTACCAGCTTTTTGGCAAGGTGGGTGATGGTCCAAAACAGAAAAAGAACCGTGAATGCACTGGCAAGTGCCGACATGATATTCACCATTAAGGCGGCATTGTGCGGACTTCCTCCCAGAAGCGTAAATAATCTGCCTACAATCATGAAAACAGGTGCTCCGGGGGGATGGCCGACCTGAAGTGATGTTGCAGTGGTGATAAACTCCCCGCAATCCCAAAAACTGGTAGTGGGCTCAATTGTCAGCAAAAAAACAATGGCTGAAACTAAGAATGCCGACCAGCCAACAATTAAATTATACAGATTGTAACGCTTCATAATTATACTGTTTCGAAACAAAATCCCATTGAATCAGGCTTTTGATATAATTTCTGCGAAGATAGCTGTTTTGGAATAATCTCACAGATAATTATCGCAATTTACAATTTTCCCAACATCATAATTCCTGACACCATCCTTCCTGTACCTGTTCCCTCCCGCCTGGCCGAAAACCAGAAATCCGGATCTGAATAAGTACAATGCCCGGAGCTCTCAATCTGTTCGACGGGAACTCCACTTGACATTAACTGTAGTGCATTGGCTTTTTGCAGGTTAATGTGAAATTTCCCACCTTCCTTACGATGCATGAACTCTTCCCAGTCTCCTTTTTGTTTCATAAATAACTCGGCCACCTCATCACCGGTTTCATACACTGCAGATCCGATGGAGGGGCCGATTACTGCATGGATATCTGCCGGATCGGATGAAAATTCAGTTGCTATCTTTTGTACCGTATTCGCTGTAATATTTGCGAGGGTGCCCCGCCAGCCTGCATGGATGGCTCCGGCTACCTTCCTGGCCGGGTCGTAAAGCAATACCGGTACACAATCTGCCGTCTGAATGCATAGACACAACCCTGGTTGCCCGGTGATCAACGCATCAATATCACTCAGTCCTTCTGTTGAATTGTTTATGATGATGGCGATGTTGGATGTATGACGCTGTACAGGAAAAATCATGTTGGCAGGTGGTATATTGAGAAGCCCGGAAAGCCTGTTCAGGTGACCTGGGTGGT
>CAYMXK010000432.1:0-4050 GCA_964393915.1 uncultured Prolixibacteraceae bacterium | reverse complement strand
TTCTCCAGTATTCAGTCTTTGGTTTTCTGGCATTGGAGAAGGCAGGAGTAAGGGAGAAGTTTTGTGTGGTGCCGGACTCTACAATAAACGTTTTTGTATTGGTAAAATCCTGGTAACCGGTTGTTTTGGTTGAGGAATGCACATCGCTCCCGATGCCCACCGATGCGATCCACTCTTCCGGGACGCCACCCCTCGAGTCGCAGTAGACCGGTTCTGTAACCGTAATATATCCGGATTTTGTAACCGTATTTTCGCCTGAAGCATTTTTAACCTTCAGGGTTACATCAAAGTTACCTATAGTGGGGTAGAATACCACCGGATTTCTGTCAGTGGAAGTTTCAGGATTTCCGCCGGGGAAACTCCAGGACCAGGAGGTTGGTGCGTTTATAGACAGGTCGTTAAAGGAAACACTTTTTCCTGCCGGGACTGAAGTGATGTCAGAAGAAAAATCTGCAACCGGAGGAGCGCCGAGGACGATACAGTTCCCATATTCATCGAGCGGCCCCAGGTTGGGATTGCTATCGTCACCATCTGCAAGGTCAGGACAATCGCAATTTTCAGGTTTTGGTCCGAGTCCCCACCAGTAATATCCGTCTCCATCCTTGTCCTCACAATTCACCGTATAAGTCTGTTTCAGGCTCTGAACCGGTGTCAGGAGCGCGTGTGTCCAGCCTACATTAGCCATAGAAGTTTGTATGTAAACATAACCGGCATCCCCCCAGGTGCCACCCCAGCTGTTTTTGAATATCCAGACAGTTGTCCCGATAAGGGAACTGCCTTCCGGCACAGTTATCCAATAGGTGCTTTTATTCAGGTCGCGGGTGTAAAATCTGTCGCCGGCCTTCACCACCTGATAGCCAACGAGTGTCATAGCATGGCTCCAGTCATAAATCCCTCCGCTGATGGGGCCGTATTTGATTATCATCTTCTTCAGGGCATCTTCCTCCCTGGGCCAGGTGGTGGTGCCAAAGTCGACCCGGCCGCCAATCTTTATCAACTGGGTTGGGTTAGGGCTTTTGTTGGTACAAGAAAGATCCGATGCTTTGTAGGGAAATGCCGCCTCGTCAACAATTCCGGTGTTGGTGATGTAGTTGAGTGCGGTGGAGGGATACCCCCCGCTGCAGGAGCCTGCACCACTGCAGGAGAGAACGTCCTGTTCAGACAGGTTCAGATCCAGTTTCCGGTTGTAAAAGAGGTTTACAAGTGCTTCAGTGGCTCCTGTAACCGCAAATGCCCAGCATGATCCACAGCCGCCCTGATTTTTGACAGATGTAACCCAGTTAACGCCATGCCGGTTTCGCCAATCCCACATATCGACCATAGGGCTGGCTGTTGCCGACTTGAGTCCGGGTCCGGCCTCCAGTATGCCACCGGTGTAATATTCTATGCCCGAAGGAAATTTGCTGTCTCCATAGAGCTGTTTCCTTTCGGCAAAGGATAGCGCAGAAACTTCTGTATGGCCTGCAACCCACATAAATCCGCGGTCGCGGAGATTCTGATTCAGCATTCTGATTTTTTCCTCATGCCTCTGCATGTTGCGTTCCTGTTTAATGCGGGCCATTTCGATACCCGGAGGCAGGGCAGTGGTATAACTTATATTTTTGAGATTTACTGATGCATCCTGTAGTTCGATCCGCAGGAACAGGGGCCTGATGCCATTCAATATTGCGGTTTCCTCTGCAAGATCTTCGATGGATACTTCGGTTCCGGAGGTGAGCAGTTCGTATGTTTCGAATACCAGGTACTCGTTGTAATTGGTATCGGTGAGGATGAACCTCACGAAACTTTCGCTGCTATTAAGCACAATCGATGAAGTAACTGAGAGTCCATTTATACCCGGCATTTTTTCCGGGAACAGTTTCAGGTCGGTGGTTGAAGACAGGGTCTGATTAACCTGAATGATTTCCGGATTTGTTCCGGCCATTTTGAATCCCCTCGAATCAACTGGCTGAGCATAAAGATTATGGCCAATGAACATGAGGAGAAAAATCAATGTGACAAGGGTAGATTTTCTCATGGGTTTGTTTTTTTTAGGCGTCATTGAAAAAATTAAAAAGCGTACATAAAATTACGCCAAAAAATTGTATTCAGAGAGTTTTTCAGTTATGTTTTTTTCAATAGCCTGGAAAATATCTTGTAATCGTCATAAATTCAGATATTTAGGACAAGTGTGTTTTTGTTAAAAGTTCGACTTAGGGCGGATAACATTATGTATGCAGTATTTTTCATGAATTATTTTTTGTAACTGTTTTGGATTAAAGTAAAATGTTTTATTTTTGCAGCGCTTTAAAGGCAGACAAGTTCTAAATAAGCTTATTGTTTCACTAAGTAATCCTGTAAAGGAGACGATGTGATTTATTAAGCCGGAAATTATAAAATTCCCTAGTAGCTCAGTTGGTTAGAGCGGCGGACTGTTAATCCGTAGGTCGTAGGTTCAAGTCCTACCTGGGGAGCCAGACAGGACAAGAGGTCATTTTTGACCTCTTTTTTTGTTTCTGACCCTTCGAAAACCCTGTAAACACTGAGTAAAACCTGAACAGGGGTGGTGAATTCAAAAGTTGCAACTCGTTCGTTTTCCTCCGAATAAAGAAATCAGGAGGACTTCTTTATGCAAGGAACATCGGATATCCAATAAAATTCTGGCATAGCTGGTTTCGGAATAATCAGTTAACTTATTGTATATTTGTAGTTGTGAACATGAAAAGTATAAATATAATACATCGGATAAAGGTCAATATTGCGGAGATTGATCCTGATGCCAGAGTAATTCTTTATGGCTCAAGAGCAAGAGGGGATGCGAAAAGACATTCGGATTGGGATATTCTTGTTTTAACGGATTATCACGTAACCTGGCAAATTGAAAAAAAATTCAGGGATCATTTGTATGACCTGGAACTTGAAACCGGAGAAATACTATCGCTTTTTGTTTATTCAAAAAGTGATTGGGAGACCCGGCACCATATTACCCCTTATTACCATAACGTAATCGCTCAAGGTATCCAATTATGACTGAGGAAGAACGGATTGAATACTCCAGATTAAGAATAGAATCTGCCTTTAATACTTTTAAGGCTGCCCAGGTACTTTCTGAAAATGGATTTTGGAATTCAGCTGTTAACAGGCTCTATTATTCCGTATTCTATGCAATAAATGCTTTGCTGGTCCGCAATGGAGTATTTGTTCAAACGCATTCAGGAATGAGAAATCAGTTTTCAAAACTGTTTATCAAAACCGGAAAACTGGATATAAAGTATGGCAAACTCCTGGTGCAATTATATGACTGGAGGCAAAAGGGGGATTACGAGAACTTATTTGACTTTACGGAGGAAACAGTCAATTTTCTTTTAGATCCGGTCAAAGAAATGATCGTAACTATTGAACATGAAATAAAACGTGTAAAATGACTGGGTTCAAGTTTGATTAGGTTATTTAAAGGTTAATGTAAATTGAAATTATAGGAGTAAATGAATATAATTTGCAGAGTCTACCAGCCCAAGTTTCCTATACCTATCTAAAATCTGAAATTCATCTAAATCAGGATTAGTTCGATTGAGCACCAAATCTTTGAAAGCCTGAATTGCACGCTCTTGATTCAAGTCGATTATGTCAGTAATGAAATCATCAACACCTTTCACTTTGAGGCCAAAAGTTGACAGATATTCTTCAGGGAAGTCCTTCAGATTATTTGTTACAATAACATTCGCATTTGTTTTAATCGCTGCAGCAAGCACATGTCTATCTTTGGGATCAGGCAGTTCAAGACCATCAATTAATGGTTCATAGTTTTCAACCAGCGCATCTGGAAATGCTAATTGTGCTTTGTTTATTCTTTGGTTTGCTTCTCCTTCAGAAACTCCTTACCGAATCATTACATATTTCCATTCATCAAAGATGTGTTTACTCCATTTTGGAGTATAAAGTTCATAATAGGCAAACCAAAATAGTAAATCACGGATGTCAATTGGATAAATTACATTCGTTATCCAGCACACAAGAAAATTGAACACTATGTATCATATAATCCGGATTCTTCGTCAGATTTCATAATTT
>CAYMXK010000431.1:0-4070 GCA_964393915.1 uncultured Prolixibacteraceae bacterium | reverse complement strand
TACTGCAATGGGAGCCGGAAGTCCTGTCAAATTCTGGACCTACGCATTTTTTCCTGTGGACCTTGACCCAACAAAAAAATATCCTTTGATATTAATTCCGCATGGAGGGGTCCATGCCGATTTTACAACTTACTATACGCATATTGTCCGCGAACTGGTTGCCCAGGGTTATGTGGTTGCAGCGCCCGAATACCGGGGAAGCACCGGGTATGGCAGGTCTCACTACGAGAAAATTGATTATGGTGGCCTCGAAACCGAAGATGTTTATTATACCCGCAATTATATGCTTGAAAACTACAGTTTCCTTGATAGCCGGCGGGTGGGAATTATCGGCTGGAGCCATGGGGGTCTAATTACCCTGATGAATATTTTCGATCATCCCGACGATTACCAGGTAGCATTCGCCGGAGTTCCGGTTAGCGATCTGATTGCCAGAATGGGTTATTATCCGCAAAGCTACCGCAACTATTTTGAGGCCAGCTACCATATCGGACAAACAGCCAACGAAAATGTGGAAGAGTACCGCCGCCGTTCTCCTGCCTGGAATACCCACAAGTTTCAGAATACCCCTCTACTCATCCATACCAATACCAACGACGACGATGTAAATGTGCTGGAAGTGGAACACCTGATCAAATCGTTGAAAGCCGATGGAAAAAAATTCGACTACGAAATATTTCAGGATGCACCCGGCGGACACTCTTTCGACAGGATGGACACAAAAATTGCCAAAGAAACGAGGGTGAAGATATACAAGCACCTGGCAAAAGAACTGAAACCGGCCCAACCCATACAATCGCTCACTGATCTGCAAAGAGCAGGCTACCGATATTAAAACTAAATTAGAATTATAATATTTTAATCCCACAGCGGGAATATCATAATTCGCTCAATCCAGGGACAAAGAACTCCTTATTTATAGGGTTTTACCTCAATTTCATATATATTAAACCTATTTTTAGCTAAACCAGAATATTTTTTTTAATTAATTATCCCATATTGGGAAAATATTTCTACTTTTGGTTAAATTTTACAAGGTTAGATTTTTATTTAAGTGTTGTACTTACCGCAGTATTAATTTAATTTTGAATTAGGCGCTTATCAATAAACCCAGAGTATGAAAACCCCGAATGGAAAAGCAGTATACAGAATTTTTATCGTTGAGGACAATGCGTTGTATGCAAAGGTCCTTAAAAAGCAATTGGATAATGAGCAGTTTGAAGTTTCAATATTCCTGACAGGACGTGATTGTCTTAAACAACTTGACAAATCACCCGACATTATCCTGCTCGACTACACGCTGCCCGACATGTACGGAAATCTTGTGCTAAAAGAGATCAAGGAAAAAAAACCTTCGGTGCATGTCATCATCATATCAGGCCAGAACGATATTGATACGGCCGTTGAACTGCTTAAGAACGGCGCATACGATTATATAACCAAAGGTGCCGATACCCGTGAAAAACTTAGTCGCACCATCCAAAATCTTTACCAGACCGACCGGTTAAGAATGGAGAATGAAAACCTGAAAGAGGCTGTCAGGATAAAATATGACTTCAGAAAATTAATAAAAGGCAACAGCCGGGAAATTGAAGGCATATTTGAATTGATGGAGAAAGCAGTCGGAACCAACATTTCCGTTTCAATAACAGGTGAGACTGGAACAGGTAAGGAACTGGTTGCCAAAGGAATCCACTACAATTCAAAACGCAAGACCATGCCATTTGTGGCGGTAAACGTTTCTGCCATACCCGAAGGATTGGTTGAAAGTGAACTTTTCGGCCACGAAAAAGGTGCTTTTACCGGTGCTGATTTCCGGAAAATCGGAAAATTTGAACAAGCCAATGGTGGAACCCTGTTCCTGGATGAAATTGCCGACCTTGACATACACATACAGACCAAACTGCTCAGGGTTATACAGGAGCGCGAACTAATCCGGCTCGGTGGCTCCCAGACCATACCACTGGATGTTAGAATCCTTACAGCCACCCACAAAGATCTGCACACCCTTGTAAACGAAGGAACATTCAGACAAGATCTCTATTACCGTTTGCTCGGTTTGCCGATCAAGCTGCCACCCCTCAGATACAGAGGCCATGACATAATACTGCTGGCCAAATACTTTATCGACGAATTTTGCAGAGAAAACAACCTTTCCTTAAAAGTACTTTCTGAAAGCAGCGCCACCATTTTGCTTTCCTATCTTTATCCGGGTAATATACGGGAATTGAAGGCAATTGTGGAGCTTGCCTGCGTAATGAGCCCCGACAGGATCATTGAGCCGGAACACCTGAATCTTATGGTAAAAGACAAAGTTACCCATCTGCTTGCCAGCGAAAAGACACTTGACGAATATACCGAAGATATTATACAGCATTTTCTGATCAAATACGATCACAATGTCAGGGTTGTCGCCAATAAACTGAACATAGGCAAATCCACTATTTACAGAATGCTGCAGAGTACGCAAAATTAGTGCAACTCAGAACCTGATATCGGTCACCGGTAAAGATTCGATGGCAACGCAACGGGTCGTGCTGCAGCAATAACCGGAAATTTGACAAATGTAAAAGCCTGCCGGAAATTTGAGGATTTTCCGGCAGGCTTTTATATTGGTGCCTTGGAGGCAGAAAAAGGTTTTTCTTATTCCGCGGAGTAAGAATCAAACCCGGCCACTTCAGCTTCCCTGACGATTTTTTTCACCAATCCCTGAAGAACCTTTCCAGGCCCAAGTTCAGTGAACAGAGTTGCTCCGGCAGCATACATGTTCTCAACTGTTTGTGTCCACCTTACAGGTGCTGTAAGCTGTGCAACAAGGTTTTGTCTTATAATTTCCGGGTCGGTTACCGGCTGGGCGTTCACATTCTGGAAAACCGGACAAACCGGCTGGCTGAAAGGCGTGTTTAGTATGGCCGCGGCCAGTTCCTCGCGGGCGGGCTCCATCAGGGGAGAGTGGAAAGCACCACCCACTACCAGTTTCAAAGCACGTTTTGCACCTCTTTGGGTCAGTAGTTCACATGCCTTGTCAATGCCGGCCAGGGATCCGGAAATCACAAGTTGTCCGGGACAGTTGTAATTAGCGGGAACCACCACATCTTCCACCAGGCCGCAAACCTCTTCCACTACTTTGTCGTCGAGTCCGACAATGGCAGCCATGGTCGACGGTTCAGCCTCACAGGCCTTCTGCATGGCCATGGCGCGCTGATAGACCAGTTTAAGGCCATCCTCGAAAGTTAATGCACCATTGGCCACAAGCGCCGAAAACTCACCCAAAGAGTGGCCAGCCACCATATCAGGACTGAAATTCTTCAGCGTTTTGGCCAGTAAAACCGAATGCAGGAAAATGGCAGGCTGGGTAACGCGGGTCTGTTTGAGATCTTCCACAGTGCCTTCGAACATAATATCTGTGATTTCGAAACCGAGAATATCATTGGCCCTGCCAAAAAGTTCACGTGCCAGGGTGGAGTTCTCATACAGGTCCTTGCCCATTCCGGGGTATTGTGCACCTTGTCCGGGGAAAATATACGCTTTCTTCATATCAAATTTTATTTTGAGGCGGGAAACCTCAGTTGTTCATATGCATTGCAAATACAAAATATTCGTTAAAAAACGACGCAAATATAGCAGAATATTGAAAAACGGATTTCCCGGATTGTGAATTAAACCCGGAATTGAACACACATCCATTGTTTTGAACACCATATCCCACCTGAACAGCAATTTATCGGATTAATTGTTAACAAACCCGGGAATATTTAATTTAACATTTGCTATAAATCTATCTTTCAGCTATTTAAAAAAACACAAGCTCAATCTAATGATTTTTTTTATCTGTTAATAAAAAAAGTGTAAAAAAACTTTTTTTCTCATGCAAAAACTTCTTAACTTGCAGATGTCAATTTATGACAGATTTGGGACGATTTAAAAATTGCAGATAAAATACACCTATTGTATTTTATTAGTTTAAGTATATTATTATTAAGGATTTACCAATTTTAAAAATTTAAGGGACTATGAAAAATTTTTTACATTTATTTCGAAACGGACTAGTGCTATTATTCCTGGCAACT
>CAYMXK010000430.1:0-4097 GCA_964393915.1 uncultured Prolixibacteraceae bacterium | reverse complement strand
TGGCAGAGCAATGGTTTCATAGCCCGTTTATGCAGCAAGCGAGGATCAATCCATGAATCCGGTAATCCCTGCCCATTAAATTCAACGTGCTTCCACCGGAGTGATTACCAGGTGTTCGAGGCTCGAAGTCTCCCGGTTTCCCGACAACAGCGAAACTGAAACGGTATGCTTCCCAGGCTTTGCAAACCTGATGATCCCCATGGGGTAGGTGCTGTATTTTTCGGTAGCGCCCTGCTGGTTCTGCAACAGTTCTCCCTCATTGGTGGAGATGCGCCATACCAGCCTTCCCTCGCCCTTGTAGCGCAGTCCGGCATAGTAGTAACCGGCTTCCGGTAAATCGATACTCCACTTCACCTCTCCATTTTCCTCCCACTTGCTGATTTGGTCTACATGTTTCCACTCGCCGAATTTCTCCATCCAGCTCACCTTTTTTCGCTCGGCACCTGTTACTTTGGCAAATTCTGCGAGGAGCTGCACGGCAATGTTTGGGTATATGCCATAGTCGCTGCCAACGGCTGCCTGTGCAGCAGGACCATCCAGCATCACCTCGACAACCGAAACCGGTTTGTCGGAAGGCTGGCAGGGCAGGGAGAAAACGGTCCAGTCGCCAGTCCCTTTGGCATAGGGCACCGCATTGTTTCCGGCGGTATTCAGCAGCCGTGCTCCGGTAATCCTGGTTTTAAGTCCGGGAAGCCACAGCCGGCCGTCTTTAGGCCACTCAAAAACAGAGAGGAAGAGCGAACTACCGCTGGTGGTGACATCACCCCATGGCAGGGCACGTTCCCACGGAGAGCTTCCGGCGGCGTACACCACCTGTGGGTAACGCTCTATCCACCTTCCTGCCTCCCGAAGGAATCCGGCCCCGGTTTCGGGAACGATTCCCCTTCCGTCGGGACCTACGTTTAAGAGGTAGGTTCCGCCGCGGGCCACGGTAGATATTAGCCGGTGCAATATCTCTTTGGGATTTTTAAAATTGCGGTCGTACCAGGCATACGACCACGAATCGTTGTTGGTATCGCAGGTCTCCCACAAACCTTCGATGTTTCGGGGTGGCACTTCCATATCGCCCTTGCTTGCATAATCGCCCATTTCGTGTCCCACGCGGCTGTTGATCATGGCGTCGGGCTGCAGTTCACGCACAATGCGGACGAGCTCCACCACCAGCTCTTTTTTCATGTTTCCGGGAGTATCGAACCACACAAAATCGATGGGTCCATAATTGCTGCAGATCTCCTTAACCTGGGGCACACACTTTTTATAGAAATAATCTTCGAAGGAAGCCGGAGTTCCATCGGGGTAAGACTTGGGCCCGCCAGAGCCGCCCGGTGCGGTCCAGTCCTGGTTGTGCGAATAGTAGAACCCGAAGCCCAGACCCTCCGCCCGGCACGCTTCGGCAAGTTCCTTCATGGGATCGCGCGCAAAGGGCGTGGCATCCACGATATTGAACGGATCGGCTTTGGAATGGAACATGGCGAAGCCGTCGTGGTGCTTGCTGGTGATGATGATGTATTTCATGCCGGCATCCTTGGCCAGCCGGGCGATGGCGCGGGCATCGAAACCGGACGGGTTAAAATCTTTCGCGATCTCTTTGTACTCACCGACCGGGATTCCGGCCATATTGCCGTTCATGATCCATTCGCCTATTCCGTAATAAGTTTTGCCTTTCCATTTACCGCCCAGATGCGAGTATAGCCCCCAGTGTATAAACATGGAGTAGTTGCCTTCGTCGAAGAGTTTTCCTCTTCCGGCTTTCAGTGCATCAACCGTAACGGATGATTCGCCCCACATGGCATCCATGCCGGGTGTCTGTGTTTGTTTTTCCTGAGAAAACAGAGTCAGTGTGCAGACAATGGCAAGAAGTACTGTCAGTAATGGTTTCATAGTCGTAATGATATGGGTTATTACCCGGTGAATATACAAAAACCGAAGGCAACCGGCAACAGTATTGGTTACCTGCCATAAATACCGTTCCGGGTAAAACCGGAAATCTTATTGCTGTTGCTGTATAGTGCTATTCAATAGGTGACCATCACCTTTTGCTGTTTCTGGTTTCGCTGAATTAACATTTCAACAGCGCTGCGCTGCCAGTTCTCCTGTTCCAGTTTCCGGAGGGAGGCAATACCGTTAAGCTTAATCCCCCTGTATTCGAGGATCACATCTCCGGCTTCCAGGTTTGCAAACATTGCAGTTTCGGGAACTGACAATAACAGTACCCCTCCTTTTCCGCTCAGTCCCACTGCCGATTGTTCTTCAATGGTCTCAATATTCTTCACGTCAGCCCCGTGCCACTGAAATACCTCACCGGAAGAAATGTTCTGGTAGCTTATCAGATCAGGCAGAACTGGTCTTTTAACTATACTTTTCAGCCACTCCGACACGACACCGAATTCATCCATCGGAAAGTTGGTAAATCCAATACGGAGTGCAGGAGAGTTTTCCGAAACTCGGTAATCGCCATTTGCAGCATCCATAAACAGGGGATCGCCAACCAATGAATTTGTATCGGTTCCGTTTACCGAAAATTTTGTCCTGTCTTCTTCACTGGTAGCAAAAAGATTGTAATCAAGCTCTTTGCCCCATTTTCCGTCGGGGGCAATGGCTCTTTGCATCACCGCCGGAAGATAGGGGCCATATACAATATTGTGTTTGAATATGTCGCCGCTATTGGTATACCATACATGCGGGTGCAATGTGTTGTTGAGAATAACATTATTTGTAGCATGGCGGTCGTACCCTTCCCGCATTTTAAGCCCGCCGTTCAGCAGTACATTATTGTAAATACGGTACCATGTAGAACCATCATCAAGGTCTATATCCCAGCCATGGTCACAACGCCACCGGCTGTGCCTGATGATATTGGGTTCCAGTATGTCGAGATACGGCAAGCCGGGGTCTTTTGCCACTTCGGCGACTGTTTCCCTTATGTCAGGAGTCCAGAAGCGGTCGCGTCCCCATGAATTGAAACTTCCGTGATCGCCTGTTTCCAGGACGGTATTAAAAACATCGCAATATTCAATTATGTGACCCCCGAAAGTGCCTTCGCTGATGTTTATGCCTGCCCGGGGAACGTCATAGATTGAACAATGGCTTATACGGATCCGGTTCGACATGGAAATCTGTACCGGTGCGGTTTGTTTTTCATCCCTTCCTGTGAGGGTTATAATGCAATCTTCGACTACGCAATCCTGAGGAAAATTATCTCCCAGTGGGCCAGAGGTCCTGTCAATCTGTGAAAAATCCTGATCTCCGTATCTGAAAAGCGGAGAGCGAACGGCTGCAGGGTCTCCGACGAAAGCGATGCCATTGGCGCCGCTATGATGGATGTAACTCCCTTTTATGATTATCCTCCGGTTGTAATTATTTACAAAGATGCTGTTACCACCCAACTGGTCGAACTCACAATCTGTCAGCGTACAGTCTTCAGCCCCGTTATAAAATACCGCACCTCCCCGGTAGGTTGTCCAGTCGCTGCGCAAAAGCGGTTCGCTGTTCTCCATGAAGGTCCTTGCAGCATGCCTGAACGTAAATCCTTCCAGATTTACGAAGCGAACCGGTTTCTCCCTGTTGCCCTGGAATTCAATGAGGTGCTTCAATCTTACCACCTCCACCACAGCAGCTTTGATGTCGGTATCTGCCGCAGGATAATAATAGAGTGTCTTTTCTCCGTAATTATAAAACCATTCGCCCGGTACATCGAGCTCTTCAAAAATGTTTTCGACCATACGGTAACGCGGGTGCATTGGCGATGGCCTGTTATTCTGCCACCCTCCGGAGTAGTCGAGGCTATCGGGGGTAATTTTGCCGTTTATTTTCCAATGCATATCACCCCACAAATATGCATGCATGGCATGTATATATCCCCCTTCGGGATTATTCCATTTTTTAATTCTTTCCTTGTCGAGCGGATCTTTTTCAATATCAGGTTGATTGGTGTGAATGAGAGTCCAGGCATCAAATACATTTTTCCCGGGCTCAGCATTGGGGAAGCGGGCCATCCGCTGCCGCATCCCGTTGATATACAGCTGATCTATTTCAAAATCTTCAGCTATTGTGGCCTTGTAAATTCCATCCCTGAACGGCTCCCAGTTCAATTTGAG
>CAYMXK010000429.1:0-4113 GCA_964393915.1 uncultured Prolixibacteraceae bacterium | reverse complement strand
AATAAAACGGGAAAACTGTTGCTTGCCGATTATGTTGCTGCTGACCTGACAGCCAATACCTGGACTGAAGTAAATATTTCACTTGCTGATGTTTGGGCCGCTGATGTAACATTTACTGCAAAAGACGTTGTTAAAGGTATTTTCTTTGAGCAAAATGTGGCCGACAATGTTGAACATACTTTGTACATGGACGATTTTAAATTTGATCGTACCACAACGGGAATAAGCAGGCCTGTTATGAATTCTGAAATCCAGGCTTATTATTCCAATGGTGAAATAAGAATTTCGAATTACTCGGGTAATGTGAGGGTATTTGATTTGCTGGGAAGAAAAGTTGCTGAAGGTCCGGCTTACGATGGCAATTTCAGGGTGAACCTGAAAACCGGAATTTACATTGTGAACACAACCAAAGGAAACACAAAAATCGCGTTGCAGTAAAACTATTTAAAATTGCTGCCCGATAAAACAAAAATTAAAGGCTGACCTGGTTCGCCGGGTCAGTCTTTAATTGTTAAAACTAATGGTTATGAAAAAGATTTTTCTATTATTAGCAGTTGCCACGGCATTGTTATGCAACGGGCAGCAAATGAAAGAAACCGAAATGGACCGGTTTATCAGCGACCTGATGAGCCGGATGACCATAGAAGAAAAAATAGGACAGCTTAACCTGATTACCCCGGGAGGTGGGATACCCACTGGTTCGGTGGTAAGCACCGATGTAGAAGTCAAAGTTAAGGCCGGACAGGTGGGTGGAATTTTTGGCGTATATGGGCCGGAAAGAGTCCGCCAGGCACAAAAGCTTACGGTGGAGGAGAGCAGACTGGGAATCCCCATGCTCTTTGGAGCTGATGTCATTCATGGGTATAAAACTACTTACCCTATTCCATTAGGATTATCGTGTAGCTGGGACATGGAGTTGATTGAGAAAACAACCCGCATGGCCGCTGTTGAAGCTACTGCAGACGGCATTTTCTGGAATTTCTCACCTATGGTCGATATTTCACGTGATCCGCGCTGGGGAAGGGTATCAGAAGGTGGAGGGGAGGATCCTTTTCTCGTTTCCGAAATTGCCAAAGCCATGGTGAATGGCTACCAGGGCGACGACCTTTCCAGCCCGAACACCATGATGGCCACCGTAAAACATATGGCGCTTTACGGCGCTGCCGAAGGTGGTCGCGATTACAATACGGTTGACATGAGCCGCCAGAATATGTTTAATTATTACTTTCCTCCTTTCAAAGCTGCTGTTGAGGCTGGCGTAGGAAGCGTTATGTCGTCGTTCAATCTGGTCGATGGAATTCCGGCTACCGGCAACAGATGGCTGCTTACCAACGTTCTGAGGGATAAATGGGGATTCGGTGGTTTGGTGGTATCCGACTATACATCGGTAAATGAGATGATCGACCATGGACTGGGTGACCTGCAAGCAGTTTCGGCACTTTCGCTTAAAGCGGGCCTTGATATGGATATGGTGGGCGAAGGGTTTCTCACCACCTTGAAACAGTCGCTCGATGAGGATAAAGTCAGCCTTTCGGAAATAGAATCAGCTTGTAGAAGGGTTCTGGAAGCCAAATATAAGCTGGGACTTTTCACAGACCCCTATCTCTACTTTGACGACACCCGCCCCGCAAAAGATATCCTTACGCCCGAAAACAGAAAACTGGCCCGGGAGGCCGCCGCCCGGTCGTTTGTATTGCTGAAAAACGAAAAACAACTGCTGCCGCTGAAAAAAAAGGGAACCATTGCTTTAACCGGCCCTCTGGCCAACGACAAAAACAATATGCTGGGTACCTGGGCACCCACCGGTGATCCGCAGCTTTCAGTGCCCATACTCGAAGGAATGCGGAATGTGGCCGGCGATCTGGTAAAAATGTCGTATGTCAAAGGCGCCAATATCTCTGACGATCCCGAATATGCGTCCAAAATCAATGTTTTTGGTACCCGCATCGAAATTGACTCACTCTCGCCTGATGTCATGATTACTGAGGCCGTTTCGCAGGCTGCAAACGCCGATGTGGTGGTAGCGGTTATCGGTGAGGCTACAGAAATGAGTGGCGAATCTTCGAGCCGTACCGATATCACCCTTCCCGAACCACAGAAGAAGCTTGTACGTGCCCTCAAAAAAACCGGCAAACCCCTGGTCCTGGTTATTATGAGTGGCCGGCCCCTGGCTATGGAAGAAGAGTTTGAACTGGCCGATGCCATTTTACTGGTGTGGCATCCGGGCGTAGAGGCGGGCAATGCCATTGCCGATGTGTTGTTCGGATATTACAACCCTTCGGGAAAACTTACCATGACCTTTCCAAGGAATGTTGGCCAGATCCCGGTTTACTACAACCACAAAAACACCGGGCGCCCCAATCCGGGCGATGTTTTCCAGAAATTCAGATCCAACTACCTCGATTCGCCCAACTCACCCCTGTTCCCATTCGGTTACGGACTGAGTTATACAAAGTTTGAATATACCAATCTTGCATTGAGCAGCAATAGAATGTCTTCCTCCGGACAGATAGAAATTTTGGTTGACGTAACCAACACCGGCGATATTGATGGTGAGGAGGTGGTACAATTGTATGTACGCGACGTGGTGGGCTCAGTTTCGCGGCCACTCAGGGAGTTGAAGGGATTCCGGAAAATCAGCCTTGCAAAGGGTGCAACCCAAAAGGTAAGTTTTATGCTTACTTCCAACGATCTGGCATTTTACAATTACGACCTCGACTTTAAGGCCGAGCCAGGAACTTTTCATATATTTATCGGCGGAAATTCAGAAGCAGAACTATCGGCTAAGTTTGAATTATAGCTCAGGCTGTTACTCCTGCCTGCATAACCAAACGCTTTGGTGTCAATGATGATGGCACAAAACTGGCACAGGATGATTTTGCCTCCTTAGCTGGCAGAACGCCGCAAACTCATGGTGAGCATTATTTTTTCCTTACTTGAACCTCCATGGGAGATTACAGCCTGAGTCCTGCATACGACTTATTAAATAGTCGTATTCATATAGATGATAAAGATTTTGCCTTAGACGATGGTTTAAATTTCAATGGTAACGAAGCCCGGCATCCCCGGTGTTTCAATACACAGAACTGTAAGATGAAATTATAAAAACCTTAAAGACAATGGGTATACTTAATTTGATGGTGGGATTATTCATGATTGGTATTGGATTTTTAGTTAAATCCGCACCTGATCTGATTGCCGGGTACAACACAATGCCCAAAGAAAAAAAGAAAAATGTGGATATTGAGGGATTATCGACATATCTGCGCAATGGATTAATCGCAATCGGACTGGCAATAAATATTGGATACTACTTATTCAAATGGATTGGCTTTACAACGATTGCAAATTTCATGATACTGATAGTGACTTTATCAGGGGTAATCATTTTGGTGATAAATGCGCAAAGATTTGACCATAACAAGAAAATATGAGCCCAGATTTGGGTGTAATCGTTATCGCAATAAGAGGTTGATTACAAATAATTGAGTTTGAACCTAAATGTTAGTTTGGAAGGTAGACATTTCATGTTTTGAAAATCCATTTAATTTCGTTTACATTTGCAGAATAACTAAAATGAACTTCTCATTGGGTAACCTAAAAAATATGACCGACGCCCAGTTAACCTATCTTGTTAAAACAGGCGTTAAAGAAGCTTTTCAGGAATTATTTGAAAGGTATTTCCCGAGGATTTATCAATTTTCATATTCCTACCTCAAAAACAGGGAGGATGCCGAAGAACTGGTACAGGATGTATTTCTGAAAGTTTGGGACAAACGTGATTCGCTTGATAAATCAAAAAGCATAAAGGCATTTATTTTTAAAATTGCAGTTAATTCCATTTATGACTTTATTCGCCGCAGGAACATTGAAAATGCATATAAGGAATTTGCTGTTGCCAATTTTGTTCAGACAACTGACACCACCTGGCACCAGGTGATTTTTGACGAGATGCTTGGTAATCTGGACCGGCTGGTTAAACAAATGCCAGCCGAACGGCAGAAGGTATTTAAACTTAGCAGAGAAGAAGGGTTGACCAGTGAAGAAATTGCCCGTAAGATGAACCTTTCCAAACGGACAGTCGAAAACCAGTTGTACCGGGCCATCGCTTTC
>CAYMXK010000428.1:0-4114 GCA_964393915.1 uncultured Prolixibacteraceae bacterium | reverse complement strand
TTTGTTTACCATTTTCATAACTTTTTATTTATGATGAATCTGCTCCGGAGAGTTTTTTTTTTGCCACAAAGACACCAAGGCACCAAGATACACAAAGTGATGAATATCAGTTTAATAATCTTGGTGAATCCTTCGTGTCTTGGTGCCTTGGTGGCATCTCCATTTTATTCTGACTTATCAGATTGGACTCCGGAAAGACTGTTTTGCCACACTTAAGACACAAAGGATTAAAAAAAAGGGCAGAGTATTATTAGAATCATACTCTGCCCTAAAAGAATTAGAGAATAAATTTGAAATATTTACGACAAAGCAGTTTATTGAACGCCCGTTCTTTTATCCCACCAGATCTGGGTTCCATAGAATATATCTGTATTGGTAACTCCCTCAGGTGGGGCATTGGGATTCAATGACAATTCAGTATCAGACCAGGACATACGGAATGGTGGCCTGTTATGCGCGCTGGAATAGTTGGGTTCGACACCAGTCTGAAGCGGAACGTCAGTCCTTCTGTTCTCAGCCCATGCTTCCACACCCTGCTTGAAGAGGCTGATCCACTTTTGCTGGTAAATCTTTGTAAGGTTTGGAATACCACCCTGACCCCAGGCAACTTTTGGCTGTGCCAGGTATGCGTCAATTGCTGCCTGTGCAATTCCGTTATCCTGCATTGCAAGTCTGACGCCATTCTCATAGGCTTGTTGGGCATTGCCCGATATCATACTGCGGGCATAAGCTTCAGCCAAATTGAAATGTGTTTCAGCTGCCATCATATATGGCGAGAACCCGTTCTTGAAGTTCATCCACCGGTTGGCAATATGTGACACGTTAGCTGCAGAATTCATAGTATCGGTCCGTTGATCGGGGCCATGCCGGTATCCATTGTAAATTCCTCTTAGATTAACATCAGCATACACTGGTAAACGGGGATCATTAAGATCCTTCAGGAGGTCAATAAGAACGCTGTTCATCCGGTACTGGTCGGTTTTAACCTGAGTTCCTGTTCTTCCGAGCCTACCGTACCAGGGTTCATTCCTTTGGTCATCGCCTGGCCAAATATGATATGCATTTTGACTCAATTCGGTCATTAAAGGACTATTGGCAACAGCAGCAATCTGAGTGGTTGCTTTTGCCTGATCAACGTTTGAAATGCGGATGGCTGCTCTCAAACGAAGTGAGTTGGCGAACCTTATCCACTTATCAATGTTGCCATTAAACAGGATATCTCCCGCGCCAATGGGTTTTCCAGTGGCATTAAACTTGGATACAGCTTCTGTCAAATCAGCAAATATGTTGTCATAAACAACTGATTCATGATCATATTCCGGATACATAATACCCTCCTCTGCCAGTTTAAAAGCTTGCCTGTAGGGTATGGGGCCCCACATATCGCTGATCTTATGCATTACATAAACTTTCATGGTAAGGGCAGCCGCATACAGGTTATTATTCTCCTCAATTTCGGCAATTTCCATGGCGGTTACAAAATTTGCTGCAGCAATATACAAACCTTGCCATTGGCTGTTGTTAATGTCTACACGGTACTCATAGTCACCCAGGCCGATGGCTGAAAGATGACCTGACCAAGTCCCGGCATAATAAATACCTATCCTTTCACCAAACAATTGGCTTGATGTATTCATCAATGCAGCTCCAAAAACGTTAGAGCCAGGCACTGTAACCGGGGAGTTGGGATTGGTGTTCATTGTATCATAATCATCTGTGCACCCGCCTATATTTAAGATAAGCAGTGGCAACAACAGAAATAATAATTTATTGATCGTTTTCATAATAATGTATTTTTAATGTTTAAAAAGTTACAGAAACTCTGAATCCAAATGTCCGGGTCGTGGGTACCTGGAAGTTTTCAAAACCATAGCCAGCCTCTCCACCACCAAATCCGGTTTCCGGATCAATTCCGTAAAGTTTTGTATCCTCATGCCTGTAAAGTATAGCCAGGTTTCTGCCATTAACAGAGACATTCAGGTTTTGAACCCAGGGCAGTATTTCCCCTACCGGGATATTGTATCCGATTCTCATTTCACGAAGTTTAACATAGGAAGCATCCAGTACGGAGTATTCATGGTTATTCCACATCCAGCCCCCGTTAAAATATTCCTGTGCCGATCTAACCGTTGTATTGGGTTTGCCATCTGCATAGACTCCGTCAAGAAGGACGCCATCTTCCCTTAAATTGGGGTAAACAAATTTTTCAAATTTATTATCCTTGGCATATACAGTATTCAGGAAGCCTGCAGTCGGGTATGAGTGCCATGCGGTTACGCTGAAAATATCACCCCCTATTTTGGCATCAACAAGAAAACTCAATGACAAATTGCCATAGGTGAATTCATTCCTTAAACCACCTATCCAGTCAGGATTGACTTTTCCAAGCACTTTAGGTTGATTGGTTGTAAGCGGAAGGCCGTTTGCATTCACAATGATCTTTCCTTCATCATTTCTGACATAAGGCAAACCTTCGATAAGTCCCCATTCTTTTCCCGGTCTTCCATAAGTTCCGGCGCCTCCAAATCCGGTAGATATCCGATAAGCATCAATATTGCCATACAGCTCATTCACCATGTTTTTGTTTTTTGCCCAGTTTACACTGAGATCCCAGGCAAATCCATTACTGCCAGTGTCTACGATGGTACCTCTTGCCATTACTTCCACACCACGGTTTTCGATCTGACCGGCATTGAAACGCATGGAATTGAATCCGGTTGTTCTTGAAAGAGGTACATCCAATATCTGATTATCAGTAATTTGCTTGTAAAAGGTAAGGTCTAAAGCAAAACGGTTGTTCAGGAACATTAAGTCGGTTCCGATCTCATAGGAAGTGGTAATCTCCGGCTTCAGGTCAAATGGAGGCAGTGTACCTGCAGGATTGAAAAACGCCTTTCCTCCATATTGCGTAGTTCCATAAGTTAAATCCAGCTGATAGGGGCCGGTATCACTTCCAACCTGTGCCCAGCTGGTTCTGAGCTGTGCGTGGCTAAGTACATCCGAGTTTATATTTAACAATTCACTCAGGGTTAAGCCAAGGCTGACTGATGGGTAGAAATATGACCTGTTATTACTTGGCAGGGTTGAACTCCAGTCGTTCCGACCTGTAACCCCTAAGAACAAAAAGTCCTGATAGGAAAAGTTTGCTGCGGCAAAAAGACCTTGTACCTCCCTTTCTGATCTGTACATGCTTGTACCGGGAGTTCCTGCAACGTTTCCAATGGTATACACATCTGGAACGGTCAGGTTACCGGCTGACAAACCCATGCTCCTGTATGTCTCATTGCGAAGGTTCCCTCCTAAGGTACCATCCACACGGATTTCGCCGAAGGTCTTGTCAAAGCTTAAGAACAAATCGCTATTTAACTCTTGTACCCTGAGTTGATCTTCGCTAAACGATCCGCCACGTCCTTGTCTGATGTTGTTCCAGGTTTTTGATGTAGTAATTCTCTTTCTGTATTCATCGTAATGGTCCAAACCAACCCTTGCAGTAGCAGACAACCAGTCGGTAATCTTAAACACGACACTGGTGTTACCAAATATTCTGTTTCTGTCGAGAGAGTTCTCGTGAGCGAGACGGTAAAAAATATTGTCTACTTGTCCACGTGCAGTCTCGGTGTTTTGTTGTCCGGCCTCATCGAAAAGTTTACGTTCATAAGCCATGTCGTAGTTCCTGACAATACCCCAGTGGAATCCTGCGCCGAAGTTGTAACCCTGAACGGCGATGTTATCGCTTACCCTGTTGGTATATGTAAAATTGGTGGTAGCGGTAACCCTGTCGCTGGGCATAATGGTAAAACTGGCATTTAGGGTGTTTCTGCTTTGGTCTTCATTCCAGTGAATACCTTTTTGATCGAGTCTGGTAAAGGAGAGTCTTCCAAAGGCATTCTCTCCGGTGGCATTGATCGCAACATTGTTTTCCACATTGGTTCCCATCCGGTAAAAATCCATTTCCCAGTTTTCCGGATAGGCCACAAAGGGGCTGTTTGGTCCGGTACTGAACTGGTCAATCAGCAAACCTGCATTAAGGCGGGGACCCCAGTTTAATCCGGCACCTTTGTTCACACCGGCATTCAGGCCCGGAGCCCAGTTGTAAGAGTATTGCTTTGCATAC
>CAYMXK010000427.1:0-4157 GCA_964393915.1 uncultured Prolixibacteraceae bacterium | reverse complement strand
TTCCCGCGATATGCCAACTGGCATTCAGGTTGATCCCGGTGTGCCATTCGATGAAAATATTTTCAGGCCGGGGAATGCCGTTTACCGCGGGTTTATCCGTGGATTTACCACACGTATCGGAACCACTACCGGAACCTTAACCTCGTTCAATAACCTGAAATCAGAAATGGAAACCCATCTCATTACTATTGCCCCAAACGGAACTTTCGAGGTATTGATCCCTCTTGATTACCCAAAGTTTGTCAATGTGAGGTTGCCTTCGGGAAATGAAACCATATTCGTTGAACCGGGAGAAACCTTATATCAACTGATTAACAGCGGAGTGCCGGATAGGCCTGCATTGTTTGCCGGAGGTAGTGGAAGCATAAACAATGAACTCAAACTGAACACTAAACAAAAGCTCGGGCAGATGGATGTTGTGAATGTAATTCTGGATATGGATGTCCCTCAATATATGGCATTTCTCAACGAAAACAGGCTAAAGGAAAGGGCTGCGCTCAACGAATTAAAAAGCCGGCAAGCCATCAGCATCAGATCGTGGCAGTTGCAGTCACTCGAACTCGACGTAAGAACTGTTCAATTCGCCATCATGTACAACAACCTGAGAAATCTGAGTTCATTTTACAGCAACACGAAACTGTCTGAGAAGGAGAAAACGACACCTGAGATAGTACATTTTGGTCCTAAAGATCTGGAATTTGTCCGGGACGTCCCGGTTAATCAACCACAAATGGTGATGGTCAGTGATTATTTTAACCTGCTTTATCCTCTGAAAAATTTCAGCTTTGAGCGGCCAATGGGTTCATTTTATGTAGCACTTGTATCAGCGGGGGAGAGACTGAATGAAAAGGGTATAAAACTGACAGGTGAGGAATCGGATATGCTTCAATATATTAAGGACAACCTGGTCGAAAAGTACAATGGCGATGCCGCGAGGAATCTGTCACAATCATACGGTGAGGTCTTGAGGAATTTCCAGTCAAAATACGCTGAGGATATCAACGCTTTGAATAGCGCGTTTCAGGAAGAAAACCTGAAAAATAATATGCAGCTCATTTTTGGTATTTCTGAAGGATTTACTTTTGATGTTGTTCATACACAGGACTACCTCAGGACCCTTAAAAATGCTGATCCTTCGGAAACAACCTTCAGGGATGTCAGGGATAAGGTAGGCAACATCTACCTGAAAGAAAAAGTTATAGAGGGGTATTACGCCCGGAAAAGCGAGATGGATGCTGCAAAATCAACTGCAGAATACGTTCCGGTAACCGAAGCCGACAAGCGGTTTGATAACCTGGTGAAGAAATACAGAGGCAAACTGGTATATGTCGATTTCTGGGCCACCTGGTGTGCCCCTTGCCGCGATGGAATTGAGAAGATAAAACCTCTTAAAGCGGAACTGGCAGAGAATAAGGATATTGTGTTTCTCTATATCAGCAATCATACCTCTCCGGATAAGGATTACACGAAGATGATTCCGGGGATTGCCGGTGAGCATGTGAAGGTGAGTCAGGATGAGTGGAACTATCTGGTGCAAAAATTCAATATCTTCGGCATACCGCACTATGCGCTGATTGACAGGAAAGGCAGGGTAGTTATGAACAATATGCGCCTTGAGAACGGACCTTTAAAGAAGCTGATGATGGATAATCTCTGATTGGATGCGTGCAATTATTGTCGATGATGAAAAGAACGGCAGGGAGAATCTTGCAGGAATGTTGACAAACCATTGCCGGGAAATTGAACTGAAAGGTCAGGCTGCATCGGTGGCTGAAGCTGTGGAATTGATCAAAACCGTCAATCCTGACCTGGTTTTCCTCGATATTGAGATGCCGGGCGCCAATGGATTTCAGTTGCTCGAACATTTCGACCACTTCCGCTTCGAAGTGATTTTCGTAACCGCTCATGACCAGTATGCCATCCGGGCCATCCGGTTTTCGGCAGCCGATTATATACTTAAACCTATCGACAGCCATGAGCTGAAATCGGCAGTTGAGAAAGTCGCCCGGCGCATAAAGCGTAAAAATGAAGACCACCGCCTGAGGGAGCTGCACCGGAACCTAATGGTTCCCTCTGCTCCCCGAATTGGATTGCCCATGGATGGGAAGATTGAATTTGCAGAGGTTGGCAGAATAATACGATGTCAGGGTGACAGCAACTACACCCATATCTGGTTTGACAACGGGCGACACCTGCTGGTGGCGAAGACCCTGGCCGAATTCGAGGAGTTGCTTGCCGATTATGGTTTTTCAAGGGTACATAAAACTCACCTGGTTAATTTTAACTATGTAGTTTCGTATATCAACAACGGGGACAACCTGCTGGTATTGAAAAATGGTGATCGGATACCTGTTTCACGACGCAGAAAGGAAGCAGTACTGGAGGTTCTGAAGGCGAGATTGAAATAATAAAGTTTCGGTGCTCTGCAACTTTAACCATTGTATAATGCCATTGCAAACTACAAAGATTAGGGTGCTCTGCACCAGACGATCAATAGGGGTGCCCTGCAGCATGCTAGAATTTTAGAGGTTGTCACAAATCTAACTTTTTTACTTCAGAGATATCGCTGCACTCAGCCAGCATTTCTCTTACCAGCTTACCATTCCCCGGATGAACAAGTTCCGGTCGGATATCGCACAAAGGAGCCAGAACAAACCGGCGCTTTTCTATCAGGGGATGGGGTACCGTAAGTTGTTCAGTCTGGATTACCTCATCATCGTAAAACAGGATATCGATATCCATTTTGCGTGATAGATAAGTCCCGGCTTTTCTTTTACGGCCGAAATGTTTTTCAATCTCCCTGATTTTCTGTAAAACCTTCATGGGATGAAGAGAGGTTACGACTAAAAGAACCTGGTTCCAGAATAGGTTTTCGCTATCGAAACCCCATGGTGGTGTTTCGTAAATGGGCGAAACATTCACCACATTTCCAATCTCATTTTCAATCAAATCTGAAGTTTCTGAAAATATTTGAGCCTTATTTCCCAGATTTCCCCCCAGACTCAAAATAAGTTGGTGTTCTGTCATTACTTTTGCGTAATTATTTGTTGTGTTTTATGACCAATGGATACAAACATCGGTAAATTAATGAAATAATCTGCATAGTATGAAAGAGTTTTTTAAGTACACACTGGCAACCATCACCGGAATCATAGTGACCTCACTCATCGGCTTCCTGTTTTTAATAATGGTGATCGGTGCAATAATTGCCTCCACCGAAAAAACCGTGGTGGTTGAAAATCAATCGATGTTATCCATAAAGCTGGATAACCTCATTGTTGACCGGGCTCCCAATGACCCTTTTTCCGACCTCAACATCCCGGGTTTTGGGTCAGCAAAGAAAATAGGTCTCGACAATATCCTCAGTTCAATTGAAAAGGCTGTTGACGACGACCGGATTAAATGTATATATCTCGACCTGTCCATGGTTAATGGAGGTATGGCTGCCGTTGAGGAAATACGCAACGCCCTGATCAGCTTCAGAGACAGCAGTGATAAGCCTGTATATGCTTATGGTGATATGTTCGACCAAAAGGCTTATTACCTGGCTACCGTTGCCGATAAGGTCGTTTTAAACCCTCTGGGGGCGATCGACTTCAGGGGTTTGGGCGGAGAGTATACCTTCTTTAAAAATGCACTCGAGAAACTGGGTGTTGAGATGCAAATTGTCAGGCACGGAAAATTTAAATCGGCAGTTGAGCCTCTTATGCTCGAGAAAATGAGTGACGAGAACCGGGAACAAACCATGGTTTATATGAACAGCCTTTGGAACAAAATGTTAATGGGTATTTCTGAGGAACGGGGTATACCTGTAGAAAAACTGAATGAACTGGCTGACGATGTATTGACTTTTCGCAGGGGTGCCATTGCGCTGGAAGCCGGTATGGTGGATGCCCTCAAATATAAAGATGAAGTCCTCGACGACTTGCGCGAAATCACTGGTATCGCGCCGAAAAAGGGAATTCCGGTTATTGGTGTGTCTAATTATGCAAAAGCACCGGTTAAGAAAGGAAAGAAAGGTACTTTCTCGCGAGACAAGATTGCGGTTATCTATGCAAGCGGAGACATAGGAATGTCACTAACCGGGGGCGAAATGATCAAAGGAGATGACCTTTCCCGCGAAATCCGGAAAGTTCGCCAGGATTCGAGCTTCAAAG
>CAYMXK010000426.1:0-4172 GCA_964393915.1 uncultured Prolixibacteraceae bacterium | reverse complement strand
TTTTAAAATTGGTTTGACATAAAGTTCCTGTGATTCCCGATAACTTCAGTATTCATCAATGGCTGGTTGTATAATCTCAGATTCGTAATTTTACTGTCAATGGATACTTCATCTCTGGCCATTTTGTGCATTTCAATTGTGTTGAAACGAAAATTTCTTATGTCCATGGTATACCGTCCCCATCCAAGCTGACGGACTTCTCTTCCATTGTTAACCGTACCATTGATTACGAACTGTATAATGCGTGGCCCGTTGTCAACAGTCACAGAAATGCAGTGTTCAGCTGCCGTAGCCTTTACGAGACCAGGATCTGAGCTCCATGAATCGGTATGCTCCCCGTCACTCATCGTGATTACAATGGCCCCAAAATCTCCTGTTTTCAGTTCAATACGCTTACCGTTTTTATCTGTTGATGACATGATGAGCTGACCGGGAGTTAAATTAACCAGTATAAGCCTGAAATCCAGAGTGAACCCATCAGCATAAGAATCTATAGCACTCGAAGGCACATTTAATTCTCCCTTTTCGGATATTTCACTTTCTTCCCATTCTTTAACCAAATTGTTTTTCTCAACTTTGTTGATTTCAAACTGCGACCAAAGGGTGTTTAAAAAAGCATTGGGAATTGTATGAACCCTGGCATCCGATTTATTTGTTTCTGTAATCCAGTATTTGCCATCCTGTTCAATCAGATCAGGGTAACTCATTCGAACAGCCGGATTTTCCTCATAAAGCAATATTTCAGGCTGGCTCCAGATGATTTTACCGCCTTTTTCAACACCTCCGCTTATCCAGGCAGGATTTCTTCCACCATAAGTCCAACCTCCGTTGTTGTGGTACCAGAACAGGTATTTCCCGTTGCCGGTTTTCCATATCCTGGGGCAAGCCCTTGGATTTTTTAATTTAATTCCGTTTTCGTATTCGGGTGGCTGTGGAGTTGTCCATGTCTTTCCCCCGTCTGTGGAATAGGATTCTGCAGGATACCCAGAAATTGTCCGGTGCATGCAATAGAGTGTCCCGTCATTGAGTTGGAAGATATTTTGTTCTGCGTTTATCACTCCCAGTAGCGGATTTTTTATTCCTGTATCTGTTTCCGGAAGTAATTTAAAATTTAACTTCCGGGGATCCTTCTGTTTGTTTATATCCTTACATTGAAGCAACCATCCCTCGCTGTAGTCGAGCATATATTTTCCAACTTTGGTGAATGCCAGCAACATTCCCCCTTCAAAATCAATGGGTTTGCCAATGCCCCAGAAAATCTGTACATCACCATTCCACTGGTTACTTAAATCAACCGGTTTGTTTGGCACATTTATCCTGTATCGATCAGACCAGGTTTTTCCCTCATCATCAGAGTATTTATAACAATACCATCCCAGCATATCTTCCCTGATGTTTTTCCGCTCACCAAGCTCATGAATTTTATCCCCGTTATACGTATAAAAAACATAGACCCTGCCATAATCCGTGAGGTAAGGCATTGCCCAGGAAGCCGACTCTTTGCCTGGCTCTTCAATTCTCACCGGATCCGACCATGTTTTACCCTGGTCTTCACTGATGCAGCTAACAATGTGTTGTCCCTTACTTCCTTCGTGGCCGGCGTTTGTTGTAAATACACACAACCATTTCGAGTTTTCAAGAACCACAACATAGGGTTGATCACAGTATCCATGAGTATAAATGGAATGACCATATTTTACATTACGCCAATCCGTAGATTGCCCGTTTAGATTAGCAGCAAAAATAATTTGAATTGCTATTGATAAAAGGATTGCGTTTTTTATCCGTTCCATGATTTTTAAATTTTATCCTAAATAAACTAAATCTATGCGAAAATTAATTACATTTTTTTTGACAGCCACAGTCTATACCTTCGTTCTCTTGCCAAACGATCTTAGAAGAGCGCGTGGAACAAGAAAAATTGTATATTTATCACCTCAAATTAAACCACGAAATGCCAATAAAAAGAAATTTTTTTTACACTACTCTTGCCATAGTTATATTAACATTATTCTCATGCACAAAGGAAGAAGATAAACTATTTGACTCCTTGACTTTTCCTGCTGAAATTCATTTTGACAAATTCTCCGAAACACAAATTCTCCAGATCGAAAATTCAAGCAATAAAAGCTTGATGGTGTTTATTACACTGGACGATTATGTGACTCATAGATTGGGAAAAGAACAATTGCATGTATTGGAAGCTAACAGTACATTTGAATTTGAGCTGGAATTCAAACGTACTTTAGTAAGAGAAGAATTATACTCCTGTAATATTTCCCTCTATATCCAGGCACTGAATAAAGAGATATCAATCCCAGTATCGGCTGTTACTATTCTGCCACATCAAATTTCACTTGATTGCGATTTACTGGATGCCAAATATTTAGTCAATGATGATAAAATACTTACCATTTCAACGGTTCCCGAAAACTCAGTAAGAATTATCAATCCTGATAACGGAAGTTCAGAAAGTATTCCTTTAACAAAAAAACCCGGGTATTTTCATTTAAATAATGAACTGGGGAAGGTAGCTGTTAGTCAACTCAACCAATTTAGTATTATTGATTTAAATACAAGAGATGTGGACCATACTCCCTGGAATGTTGGTCCGTATATTATTTGTTTACCAAAAGAAGATTTCCTCATTGCCAGGCAAGATAACGGTGTTGATATCGGAATTGACCTTACAGATAACACCTTGACTTTTAAACATTATACTTTCATTAATCAAATGGAAATTCATCCGCATAACAAAAACAGGATTCTGGCATCAGGAGAAAACCCTTACGTGTTTAATCTTGCTTCAATAGATTATACAAGCAAAGATATGGTTAATGACTATATTACTCAAGCCCATGGGAACGAGAAAGTACTAAGTGGGAAATTCTGGCTGCCTAAAAACAATAAATGGATTTTCGCTGAAAACATGGGAATTTATAAATGCTCCGCTGATAAAAATGAAGATTTAAAATATTATTCTTCATTTACCGAGGGTACCAGATTAAACAGCATTTGTTACCTTGAAAAATATAATGTGTACATTGCTATTCACAGGTATGTTCCACAACCCTGGCATCCCGATCAAAATTATTTTGTTGTTTATGATGCCAGCGATTTTTCACAAATAGCACGGTTTCCAGTTATCGGATTTCCTGTGGAAATGTATGATGGATACGACAAATCGAATGAAGGTTTTTATGTTTTCACAAATAGGAATGAAAGTAAAATTTATGCTTTAGTTGTTTTGGGAACTGATTTAACTGAAGGGAAAAAATGGAGACTTTTGACTTACGATACAAGTAAATTATTTAATTAAAAAAATTATGTACAAAGCAATCACATTAATAGTCGTCCTCATTCTGGGTGGTGCAAATTGTTATGCACAAACGCAAAAAGGAGATTTTTTATTAGGAGCCGGAACAAGTCTTGATTTAAGCTCCTTTAACAGTCAGGTCACAACGGGAAGCTATGAAAGTGACAAAGTAAAATCAAACAGTTTTGAACTTAAATCCCGGCTTGGTTATTTCCTTGTTGATAATTTTGTAACAGGAATTGATTTTATAACATCATATGCAACAATAAAGGAAGATGAAGATGGAGATGTTTATAAATCATACACTTTTGCTATTGGTCCTTTTGCCCGTTATTACTTTGGACAGACGAATGTCAAACCATTTATTGACGCCAGTTTTGGGTTTGGTAAAAATAATTCAGAATATGATTCATCGAATGTTCACTATTCCGATGATAAGGTAAAATCCAAACTTTCAGCTTTTGATGCAGGAGGTGGGATTAGTTTTGTACTTACACCTAAAGTAACTTTTGAGGTGGGTATTTCATACGGAAATGCAATCTCCAAATATAAAACTCATTATAATGAAGATGCAAAAAACAAAGTAACCGGAGTTGGTTCAAACGTTGGTTTTTCTATTCATTTGTGAGAATGTGAAAAATTAAAAATAGGTACAGATTATAAGGTGAGATGTTGTTCATGTTTTTGAAAACCATGAACGCACGAATCCTGAATTATTTCCCGATAACCGCAGATCCTGAATTTCACCTATGCAAACAAACTTCATACATCCGGATTACATTTGCAAAATAAGACAGGAAACAGGCAGACCGGATTTTTGAGATAATTGAAAAACTGAATAAAAGAGGGATTGGTG
>CAYMXK010000425.1:0-4180 GCA_964393915.1 uncultured Prolixibacteraceae bacterium | reverse complement strand
AAACTTCCGGTTCATAAGCACTGCTATTCCCGGCATGCTTTGATGGTTTTATCAGGTTTTTGACGGCGACCAGAATATATAGAATCATTCCGTAGCCCGCGTAGGTGTAAAACAGCGTCGCCAGCATCAGCCAGAATAGAAAGTACAATATCATGCCAGGTTGTTTTGGTAAAATTGGGCCAGTTGTCCGGCCAGTGCAAGATTGTCAAAATTTTTGTCAATAAAAAGTTGTGATTCCCTGCCGATGGAATTAAATGATTCTTTATTGGTCAATAGTGTTTCTATGGCTGAGATAAAACCTTCGGGATGATCTGCAATCATAATGTTTTTTCCATCCTCCACACCCAGTCCCTCTGCCCCGATGGAGGTGGAAACAATGGCTTTCCCGAGGGCCATTCCTTCTATAATTTTGATCCGCATGCCGCTGCCCGATTGCAGCGGCACAACCATAACCGCTTTTGACTTCATAAACAGGAAAGCATCAGGCACCTCGCCTTCAAATACAATCCCAGGGAGGGTGAGTTTTTTGATCAGCCAACCGGGGGCATTTCTGCCGGCAACATAAAACTTAAGTTCCGGCCATCTGGTGTGCAACGAGGGCCAGCAATGCCTGATGAACCAGAGCAGGCCTTCCTGGTTGGGCGACCATTCCAGTGATCCGAGGTGAAACAGGGAAGGGTATTCCGTCAGGGTCTGACTGCCTGTAAGGACAATTTTATCTATGCCTGTGGGTGAAACATGCCAGGGGCGTATATTTCCCAGCCGGTTCAGGATTTCTCCATCCCTGTGGGTGATGGGGACCAGCAGGTCATAGCGGTTTAGCCACGAAATCTCAAATTTTTTGATCCGGCGTGTCAGGTTGGAGATGTACCATTTTTTCAGTCCTCCGGAAAGCGCTGCGGTCCGGTCCCAGATTTCGTGCTCTATGTTGTGTGCGCGATAGGCCACTTTGGCATTCGAGTATTGTCTTATTACCGGTATGTAGGGGCATAGGTACAATCCTTCGAGCTGGATGAGTTCAAAGGATTTTTCTTTCAGCAGATTTATGAGCGCTTTTTTGTATTCCATGGAGACAAAGCGTACTACATTGTAGGGAAGCTTTGAAAAAAGAAGGTTTCGGGCAGCAGCAAAGGGCGAAATGGCAGCCGGAACATCAGCAAAACGGAAGTCTGCGAGTATCCTTAAATCTTCAGGAAGTTGTCCGGCATCAGTATGGTGCTTGAGGGTGTTCATAGAGAGCACGGTTACTTCATGTCCTCTGCGGGCCAGGCCCCTGGTAAGGCTGAGTACCGCAATGGCCCCTCCGTCCCTGTCAGGATACGGGGGCTTGTTGGTCAGTTGAAGTATCTTCATCCTTAAGGAATTTCTTAAAGAGCCGGGTTGTTTTCAGGCGTTGTAAAATGATGCTATAGGTTTCGGTCGACATCACGGGTGAGTCGGTAACTGCCTTCCAGGTAAGCCAGAACCCTACCGGGAGGAAGATGAACGAGGAAAACCACATGCCGGCCATCATTTCCCAGACATCCTCACGGGCCGATTTCTCGCCGGTCATCGAAAAGATGTAGTAGGAAATAAACAGCAATATGGAGACCACCACGGGCATTCCGAGGCCGCCCTTTCTGATGATGGCACCCAGGGGGGCACCAATGAAAAAGAAGATAAATACGGCAAACGACAGCGTAAATTTCCGGTGGCGCTCCATCATGTGCATGTTGATGCGTTTCTTCCGTCCATAGAGGTTGTTCTCTATGTTGTTTATTTCCTGATAGTTGTTCCGGGCAGCAAACAATGCTGCCTGAATGGGTTCCCCCATGTTGAACTGCTGCATGCTGTTTGCAAGGCTGTCGAAATCAAAAGTGGTATAACTCTGGTTGCTTAAATCCCTGAGAATGGAATCGTTATTTAACGTCCTGGCGTAGAGCCTCCTGTCGGCAAGCGCCATATAACGGGTATTCATCAGGAAATTATGCAACCGGTCCTTGTAGTCAATGAGGAGCGAATCCTCAGCGTATTTGAGCTGGTCGATATTCAGCATCCGGTGGCTGTTGCGGAAGATATTTTCATCGTGGCGTTGAAATTCGAAATTCATTACCTTGACGTTAATCACCTGTTTGTCAAATTTATCTCTTCGGAAGGGGTAGGTATTGGCGCTACTTCCCGGACTGCTCTCTTCTTCAACGAAATTTTCGCCGTTGTAAAGGGTCATCACCATATAATTTTTGTCCTCCGTCATTTTGAGGTATCCCGAGTCGGCAACGGTAACGCTTTCGTTGGCTTTGTTGTTGGTATGATCGTAGATGAGAATATCGTGCAGTGAATTGTTTCTCCGGTCCATGTTGCCGATCCTAATGCTGTATCCGTCTATATCGCTGGTAAAAACGCCCTCCTTGAGCACCAGCTCGGGCCTTTGCTGCCTTACGCTCCACATAAGGGTTGTGAAGCGCAGGTTGGTATGGGGGAGGATATAGTTGGCGAAGGTAAATGCAGTGCCGGTAATTAAGATTGCCACGATGATCAATGGTTTCATAATGCGAAATAGGGAAATGCCCGAAGATTTCATGGCGACCAATTCATAATTTTCGCCCAGTTCTCCGAAAGTCATGATGGAGGCGAGCAGCATGGCCAGCGGAAATGCAAAGGGGAGGAGGCCGAAGGAGGCATAGAAGAGCAGTTCGCCCAGAACCATCCAGTCGAGCCCTTTGCCTACCAGGTCGTCCACGTATTTCCAGAGGAACTGCATCAGCAGGATGAAAACACAAATAAAGAAGGTCATGAAAAATGGCCCCAAAAATGTTTTCAATACGTACCAATGTAAGCGCTTCATCTAAAAAATATTCATGAATGACAGCTACAAAACTACAGTAATTTATGGGAATCGAAAGCAAAAAATTGTTAAGTTGGCAATATGTCGGGAGCGAAAAAAATGTTGCGCAGGGGACGGCGTTCAGTGTTCAGTGTTCCCGGTCTCCGGTCTCCGGTCTCCGTTCTCCGTGTTCCGGTCTCCCCCCGATTCAATCGGGGCCGGTCTCCGTCAGGCCCCAACCGTATGTTTAAGGTCATTGATATGGTTATTCCAGAGGCCGATGGTTTCGTCTCTGTCCTCTTCATCGGAGAAATCGGAAACGATCAGGGAAACATCGCCGGTAAGTTCATCCTGGGTAATTCTGAATTCGAAATAGGTTTCGGGATCTTCGGCCCAGGAGAATCGTACGAGTTTATTCTCTTTGTGCATGACGAGTTCTGCAACCTCTTCTGCCCCTTTCCATTTGAAGGTGAATTCTTTTCCGTTGATACTGACATCGTCAGCAAACCATTCTGCGAGGCCTGATGGGGTACTGAGCCTGTTAAAGAGGACCTTGGGAGAACAGTTTAATATATATTCCAGTTGAATTTTTGTTTTTTCAGTCATAGTAAAACAGTTACCTAGGTTAAAGTTGCAATAATATGAATTACTTATTTTGGGCTTCAATATAGCATATTTTTGAACACAGACTGTTTTTTTGAAAAAAATTGTATATTTGCACCTCGTTTTTGGGGGGTTTAACCCTTGATAGACGCGAGTTCAGGATATAAATGGCGAGGTAGCTCAGCTGGTTAGAGCGCATGATTCATAATCATGAGGTCGGCGGATCATGCCCGCCTCTCGCTACTTGAAAATGAGGCAGTTACAGAGACAAATGTAACTGCCTTCTTTTTAGCTGCCCCTGTAATTGCCCCTGTATTTCACATTTAATCTAATTGGAAATAAACTGTAATTATTCAGTAAACACTTCATTTGTGAAATCATTTCTCCTTTAATTCATAATTTGTACTTCTCCCACCCGCTGCTTCTTTCTGCAGAATATTTTTTTCAATCAAATCATTAATATCTCTAATCGCGGTATCTTTTGAACATTTTGCAATCTTTGCCCATTTTGATGAAGTGAGTTTTCCATCAAAACCATCTAATAGCATATTCAATAGTTTCTTTTGTCTTTCATTTACTAAAACCCCAAAATGTTTTGTCCAAAAATCTACTTTGAATAAAACTTTGATTAACAAAAAATCAAAATTAATCGTTGCATATTATGCGTTGTTTATGTAGCTTTTTCGTTGCACAGCAGGTTTTTTGTTTACCCTCCAAAACTGCAAGAGATTTGGATGTTACATTCTAATAGTTTATCTTTCTTACGGTTTATGG
>CAYMXK010000424.1:0-4181 GCA_964393915.1 uncultured Prolixibacteraceae bacterium | reverse complement strand
AAACCTGGGGCTGTTAATAATAGGTGGAAAGTTGCTGTTAATATAAAATTGGAAAGTGATATATGATTCCAAAACCACACATAGCAAAATGGCAACAGTATGCTCCATGGAAAGAGTTTGCACAGATTGAGCAGGATTTAATTATCTCAAGGGCATTGGTGGAAATTTTCTCGGATGATTTCCTCAGAGAAAATCTTGCTTTCAGAGGAGGAACAGCTTTACACAAATTATATCTCAATCCTTCAGCCAGATATTCCGAGGACATCGATTTGGTTCAAATAAAACCAGGGCCTATTACAGGTAAAAGACCCCCAAGTAGAAAGGAGTTCCTATTGAATATCAAAGAGAAGGAAAATAGCGCTGATTTTAACGGTGATATGGAGGGTCTTTTAAGACCTGAAATAAAATACAATCAGAGTTTGGCATTTAATTGGTTGAAAACAGAATTAATGGAAAAAATCTGAAAGGAAAATGCAAACCGCCCCCATCTCCAGCCAGTGTGCCAGCTAAAGTTGCACACGCAAAACAAGGCCAAAATCTTTACAATTGGTTTACCATGAAGTTAAACTGGAAGCAGGTTACCGGATTGATTTGCTGGTGGAAAACAAAGTCGTGATTTAAGTTAAAGCTGTTGATGCTTTTAATGACTCGCATTTGGCACAGGTGATTACTTATTTGAAATTGACAAAATGTGAATTGGGATTGCTGATTAATTTCAATGTGAGGAGTTTGAAAGATGGAATTAAAAGAGTGGCCAATGGAATTTAAACTCTGCGAGGCTCTGCGTTGAACTTGGCGAAACTCTGCGGTAAATTTGTAACCGCTCAGTAATGCAATGTATGTCGCTTAGTAACGTAAAGAAACTCTGTCAAACTTTGCGTTGAACTTAGCGGAACACTGAGGTAAAATTTGTACCCGAAAAGTTATAATACTCCCAAAAACCCATCAAATCCCTTGCCCCTCCCAAAAATATCCCCTATCTTTGACCAACCGTTCAGTCATAAAAAGATGAAACCATGTCACCACGTACGGCAAAACAATATGAAGGAATCAGAAAAGAGCGGCAGGAGCTGCTTAAAGCCACCGCCCTCAGGCTCTTTTCGGCAAACGGCTACCAGTCCACCTCCATCAGTACCATTGCCAAAGAAGCCGGCATTTCAAAGGGATTGATGTACAACTATTTCGAAAGCAAGGAGGAATTGCTGGTTTCCCTGTTCGACGACTATTTCCAGTTAGTAGCCGCCCTGCTCAACCCCAACAACGACAACGAAATTACCAACGCCGAAATGGAATCGTTTTTCGGGATGCTTACCCAATCGCTCCGGGAGAAGCACGAATACTGGCTGCTGTTTTTCCAGCTATCCATGCAGCCCGATGTGCTCCAACTGATCCTTTCAAAGATGCAGCATGCAGGCATCGTGGCCGAACACCGCAACCTGCTCTGGAGCTATTTCGCCGACCGTTTCGAAAATGCAGCAGAGGAGTTCATGCTGTTCAACGCCGTGATTAAAGGCTTCTCACTGATCTATGTCCTGGGACCTGAACATTTCACTCCCGAAACCACCGCCTCTCTCCTTGCCCGGATTAAAAAAATGTTTATCCGCGACAAACTGCTTTCCGGTCCACAGGGGGAAAACGGCCATTCAGATAAAGAAACAACGGGTTCATTATCAAATATTTCTGAATAAAACACAAAGCGATAATTTTGAAAACTGAAAATTTCAAAGCCATGCAAACAATTAAAAGTTCAAAAGCCACAATCTGCCTCCTGATTTTCCTGTTTGTCAGTATTACGCCAGCTCCGGTTAAAGCACAGGAAACCGCCCAACAGATAATCGAAAAAATGGAAGACCAAATGCGGGGTACCTCCTCCTATTTCGAGATGACCATGACCACCGTGAGGCCGCGCTACACCCGTGATGTTACGATGAAAACATGGAGTTTGGGAGAGGACTTTTCCCTGATCCTGATTACTGCCCCGGCACGCGACCAGGGCACAGCCTTCCTGAAACGGCAAAAGGAAATCTGGAACTATGTGCCCAACATCGACAGGATGATTAAGATGCCTCCTTCAATGATGTCGCAATCATGGATGGGCAGCGACTTCTCGAACGACGACCTGGTGCGCGAAAGTTCCACCATTACCGATTACCACCACTCCATACTCAGTGAAGAGGTTTACCAGGAACGAAACTGCTGGGTACTCGAGCTGATACCCAAACCCGAATCGTCGATCGTTTATGACAAGGTGTTGTTGTGGGTAGACAAACAACACTACATTCAGCTCAAGGTTGAAAACTACGACGAAGATGGCAGTCTGGTTTCCACCATGTTATTCTCAGATGTTAAACAAATGGGAGGGCGTACCATCCCAACCCTGATGGAGATGGTCCCAGCCGATAAGCCCAACCAGAAAACCATCATCCGGTACGCTGAATCGAAGTTCAATATTCCCATCGAAGAGAGCTTTTTCTCTGTTCAGAACCTGAAGAACATCAGATAAACAGAAGCTATGAAGACATTTGTAATATTGGCCTGGCGAAACATCTGGCGAAACAAGCGGCGATCGTTTATCAATATCGCTTCGGTGCTTTTTGCCGTGCTGCTGGCCATTGCCGCCGATTCGTTCGAGAGGGGCTCGTACGAACTGATGATTGACAATATGGTGAAATTCAGCACCGGGTACATCCAGGTGCAGGATGTGCTGTACGACGAAGAACCTTCGATCGACAATGCCATGCTGTACGATGAAACCCTGAAGGCGAAGCTGGAGGAATTCAGCGGCGATATTGAATACACCGTGCCACGCATCCAGAACTTTGCGCTCGCAGCCACCGATAACCGGACACGGGGCGCCTTTATTACGGGCATCGACCCCGAAAGCGAGGACCGTTTCAACAACCTTTCCGAAAACCTGATCGAAGGGGAGTACCTGAAAGACGGTGATCAGGCGGTGATGCTCGCTGCCGGATTTTCAGACATTCTCGGACTGGGCGTTGGCGATACGCTGATCCTCATCGGACAGGGATTCCAGGGGACAAGTGCGGCCGGTATGTACCCGGTGAAGGGCATCGTAAAACTATCGGTGCCAGAGATGAACAACAATACCGTGTATATGCCCATCGGGGCGGCTCAGTGGTTTTACGGCGCCGAAGAGCGGATAACCTCGCTGGTTATTATGCCGGTGAAACCCGCGCAAACCACCAGGCTTACCAATGCCCTCAACAAAAACCTCGACCGCGAATGGTACGTGGCCCACAACTGGCAGCACCTGCTGCGCGACCTGCTAAAGCTGATGAAAATGGACATGGCCGGAAGCCGGATGATCATTTATATCCTCTATATCGTGATTGGGTTTGGCCTATTTGGAACAGTGCTTACCATGATGCTCGAAAGGCTGAAAGAGTTTGCCATGCTGATATCGATTGGCATGAAACGCTATCAACTGGCCATAGTCTGCTTTTTCGAAACCCTGTTTATGAGTTTTATCGGGGTGATTATCGGCACCGTGGTCACTTATCCCATTCTGCTCTATTTCAATATAAACCCGATTCCCCTGAAAGGTGAAATGGCTGAACTTATCGAGGAATACGGATTTGAGGCGGTGATGCCCACATCGGTAACGCCCGATATTTTCATCAGCCAGATCATAATCGTGTTTTTCCTCGCCTTGATTATCGGGTTGTTCCCGGTTTACAAGGTATTCAGGCTTAAAGTGGTTGACGCAGTAAAATAGATAATTATGAAGACATTGCTCAAAATATCGTGGCGAAACGTGTGGCGCAACAAAGCGCGCAGCATTGTTATTATCCTCGCCATTGCCTGCGGATTATGGGGCGGCACCTTTGCCACAGCACTTATGACGGGTATGATCGAACAAAAATTCGTTTCGACCATCAAAAACCAGGTGTCGCATATACAGGTACACCACCCCGAATTTATCCGAGAGAACCTGACCGAATTCGAGGTAATTGACCACGAAGCGCTGATTGCCGACCTTGAAAACCATGAAAAGGTATTGTCCTATTCGGCACGAACACTGTCAAACGGCATGATTGCCAATGCCTCCATGACCTCAGGCGTCGAAATTTTCGGCATTAACCCAGACCAGGAAAATCGCACAACCAGCTTTAAGGATGCCGTATTCGATGGCGACTATTTTGAATCGGTGAGCCGGAATC
>CAYMXK010000423.1:0-4182 GCA_964393915.1 uncultured Prolixibacteraceae bacterium | reverse complement strand
GACAAAAGAACCAAAACAGATACCAGGGCTGAGTCCCAGTTGCCGGAAAATTCAAAACTTCCTGACACCGGCATAAAAAGAAAAGGTACTACATAGCCGGTCGCAAAAACACCAAAGCCGAGGCAAAGCAGGGCAAGCACCACCAAGGGCATCCACATCAAAAAGGGAACTTCTTTTACGTGGGCAAATTCTTCTCTGGTTCGCGAAAGAAAAATCCCTCCGATGAATTTGATGAAACTTGCCAGCGTTAAGGCAGATCCCAAAACAGCCAGACCGAGCCATACCATCCAAAGCTGACTGGCCAGTCCGCTGCCGGTTCCGAAATCTACGAGGCCCTGGTAGATCATCCATTTGGAGGCAAATCCGTTAAGTGGTGGTATTCCTGAGATCGACAGGGCAAAAATAAGTGCCGTTATAAATGTTATGGGCATTGCCTTTGAAAGACCTCCCAGGTCATCAATGTCATCTTTACCTGTCTGACGTTCGATGCATCCGGCCGACAAAAGAAGGCCGCTCTTATACAAAGCATTGTTGACCATATGGAATAGTCCGGCAGCGATTCCCAGTAAAGATCCCATTCCAAACCCAAGTATCATGTATCCCACCTGTGAGACGGCATGGTAACCCAGCAACCGTTTGTAATTGTGTTGCATAAGCGCCATCATTACAGCGGTTATGATGGTAATCACCCCGATTGACAGAAGAATAAACGCCAGCCATTCATTCAGCACAAAAAGCTGGGTGGTTATGCGTGCGAGAAAATAGATTCCAAGGAGCTTGTCGAGTGAGGCTGGTAAATATGCCGAGGAGGAGGCAGGTGCATGTTTGGTATAATCTGGTATCCAGGTATGAAACGGAAAGGCACCTGCTTTGGTGAAGCTTCCCGCAAGCAGTGCAAAAAATGCGATTACTGCCAGCGTGGAATTGGTTTCGAGAGAGATATCGCTCATGGTCAATGACTGGGTTAATTTCCAGATTATGGCGATGCCCAGAATCATAATGCCATCCGAAGCCCCGATTATAATCAGTGTTTTTTCGGCTGTTGCCGAACTCTCTTCGTCATGTCCTCTTATCAGTTTGTAGAGGGTGATTCCAAGTACTCCCCAGAAAAAAATGAACAACAGCAGGTTGTCGGTCAAAACAGCCCCATAGGAGGCCCCCAGTGTGATGAGAAAGTATTCGTAATAGTTGTTTACATTAGATTCACGCCTGATGTAAGCCAGCGAATAGACCAGGATAAGCACGGCAAACAGACTGACAAAAACGGTTATCAGCTTCGCGAGGTTATCGACATTAAAGGTTACATAGCTGATGGTTTCATCCGACAGGGAAATGCCAAATACCGACAGTCCTGTGGCAGGATAAATGTCGCTTAGTTTAACCAGCTGGAAGTTTGAACCGAATATACTGAATGCAAAACAGAAAGTGACCACACTCACTGTCAGTGCCAGCATACCTTTGATAAACCTTAAGTTTTCAGGCACCAGAAAGAGCAGCATTCCCGCGATCAGGGGCAAACTGATAATATTTATTATTTCGTTCATACTTAGTGGTTAAGTATTTCGCAGATCAATTGTTTTTTTTGTCGAAAGACCGATAAGTTCATTGGCGTTTAAAATCTTTAGCCCGGTTGTAATATCATATACTGCAGCCATTCTTTCGGTGCAGCAGTAGCACGGATCAACCGCAGCCAGCGAAATGGTTGCATCGGCAATGGTTTGTCCGATGCACGATTTCCTGAAGGTGGCAATATTCACGTAGCTGGGGGCCCTTACCTTATGCCTTGCTGGCGTATTGGAGCCGTCGGACTGCACAAAATGGAAGACCTCCCCCCGGGGTGCTTCTGCCCGGCCGGTTCCTATGCCCTCAGGAATATTTCTGACCTTAACTTCTGTTTCGCCCTCTTTTTCCTTCAATAAACCCTGCAGACATTGCTCAATAATGGAAACTGACTCGTACATTTCGAGCAGCCTGACCTCGGCTTTGGCAAATACGTCGCCGGCCTTAGCCGTTATCACTTTCCAGTTCACCAGCGGATAGGCTGCATAGGGGTCGTCTTTTCTTATATCTGTCGCAATCCCTGATGCCCTGGCAGTTGGTCCGACCGCCGCAAAATCAATAATGTCCTGTGCCGACAGTATGCCAACCCCTTTGGTTCGGGCGTGAATTACAGGATCATCCATAACAGCGCCAACCAGCAGGTCGGTTTTCTTCTTCACTTCTGAAAGCACTTTCCTGATGGTGTCAATTTTGCTGTTTTCAATATCGCGCCTAACGCCCCCAACTTTGAACATGGCGTAGCTGTTCCTGTTTCCGGTAATCATCTCAAAAAGATCGAGTACGGGTTCCCGGTATTTCCATGCCCACATAAAAACGGTATTGTACCCCAGGAAATGGCCGGCCAGTCCTACCCAAAGCAGATGGCTGTGAATTCTTTCGAGTTCGGCGATGATGGTGCGGATATATTTGACCCTGTCGGGGACTTCTATATTGATGATTTCCTCTACTGCATTGGCAAAGGCAAACGGGTGCGAAGTGGAACAGATGCCACAAATCCTTTCCACGAGGAAGAAAACCTGGTCATACGATTTCGTCTCGCTCAGCTTTTCAATCCCCCGGTGGTTATAACCGGTTTCCCATTTGATATCCTTTACGATTTCTCCGTCGCAGTATAGTTTGAAGAGTTCAGGCTCTTCCTGCAGGGGATGGTAAGGGCCAATCGGTATCACTGTTTTTCTTGTCATATTATGCCCTTTGTCAGTTAAACTCTTTGCGGTATGGGTAAACACCTTCAGCCCAGTTGCCTTCTGATATCAGCTTCTCCTGGTTGGGGTGGTTCCTGAACGATATTCCGAACAGCTCATGTATCTCCCTTTCAATCCAGTCGGATGCACTGAACATGTTGGAGAGGGACTCAATTTCCGGATTTTCCTGAGGAAGAACCACATGGATGTTTAGTACCAGTCCGGTGCTGTCCATGCTGAAATGGTAATAGATCTCAAATCCCTTCCGGGTATGCAGTGCCGATGCAATTATGAACCTCATTCCCAATTCTGTGTGAAGGAATTGGGCAACTGGCAAAATCTGTTCAGGCATCATACAGATGGTTGCCCGTCTGCTGTTTTTCAGCGCAGAACTGAGCGTCCAGGTGCCAAATCGCTCCTTTATTTTTTCCATGATCTGTACTGTATCCATCTGAATCAGATTATTTGTTCAACAATTTGACTATGCCGGCGATAATGGCTTCAGGTTTGGGCGGGCACCCCGGGATATAGGCATCAACCGGGATTATTTTATCGACAGGTCCCGCAAATACATTCCCTTCAGCAAATATACCTCCTGTACAACCACATGCCCCGATAGCTACCACGAGTATGGGTTTGGGCGCCTGGTGGTAAATCTCGAGCAGCCTCTCCTTGTCGCGCATGTTGATGGAGCCGTTAACCAACAAAACATCGGCATGCCTGATACTTCCCACGAGCAACATTCCAAAACGTTCCAGGTCGTACCTTGGAGTAAGGCAATCGAGTATCTCAATATCGCAATTGTTGCAAGATGCTCCTCCAAAGTGAAAAAGCCAAAGCGATTTTTTAAAACAATAACTCTTAAAGCCCACGTTATTTGATATTTAGTATCCAAAAATTGCCAGCACAATGGCAATAACCGCGAAAAGATTCATCCATACCATGAAGAATCCTATAGCCTGTTTAATTTTTACTCTCGGATTGGTGTTCCTGATCAATGTAAGCAAGAGTACTACGCCCAGAATTTTTAGTATTGCCCATATAAAGTTGCCTCCTCCAAGGGTAAATCCACTGAAGAACAGGGCTGCCAAAAAAGCGGGCAGAATAAGAAGCATGATATACCGGGCCAGTTTCACCATCGCGTAGGCAGGTCCCGAGTATTCAATAAAGATTCCTTCAGCAATTTCCGTTTCCGCTTCGGCCATATCGAAAGGTGCCAGGGCAAGTTTGGCCTGAATGCAGAATATGGCCACCACAAAGAGTATGATGCCCGATAGGCTGCCGATAAATGATGTCCCTGTTTTCTGCAGGAGGATGATACTGTGCAGATCGATCTGCTGGCCTGCCTTTAGAATGATGCCGGAAATCACCAGAATAAAGGTTAGTTCGTAGCTGAGGATCAGCTTCATCTCCCGCGATCCGCCAACTGCAGCAAGCG
>CAYMXK010000422.1:0-4190 GCA_964393915.1 uncultured Prolixibacteraceae bacterium | reverse complement strand
GCTGGTCCTGGTACACCGGTTCGGCCGGATGGATGTATCGGGTGGCCCTGGAGTCAATGCTTGGCTTGCGATTGAATGGAGAATCCATTCTGCTGAAACCGGCGATTTCGGCAAGCTGGAAGGGATTCAGCATCGACCTTCGCCTGGACGATGAGGAGACGAGCTATCACATCCAAGTGGACAATCCAAACGGGCTGCAATCCGGCTGTCTGGAAGGCAGCATCGATGGAGAAGCAGTTCACTTCGAAGACTCCACCGCCATCCTCTCCCTCAAGCGGGACAGGCAACGCCATGAAATTATACTGAAAATTATCGGTAAAGCCGGATAGGCTGCCGATGCTGAGAGATGTCGCTCTTGAGAACTTTTTAAAAGCCCAACCGGAAAAAGTTCAAAACAAGATTTTTAAGATCAATGAAGTGATTGAAACTTTGGAAAGAGTTCCGGAGACTTACCTGAAACCTATCAAAACAAAGAAAGGGCTATATGAAGCAAGGGTTCAGTTGGCAACTAATACCTGCCGGCAGGCAGGTATGGAAGGTGTTTTGCTTTTTTGATGAAGGCAAATTGGTGATTTTGCTCAATTGCTTTCAGAATCACGTTGGCAGCAATTTTAAAAGGACAGACTACCCTGCAATTCCTATTCCTTTAGAGGACAAAGAAAAAAATCGGGAAAAATATTTTCGCGAAACCAACTTTGGTAATAGTTGATGCCATATATCCGAATAAAGAAGCATTAGAAGTTGTAATAAAAATGGGAATGGATAAAGGTGTTTCAATGGCTCACGATAACCTTACTGAAGTACTCAACAAAATCAAAATCTAATAAAAATGAATACAACAAAAATCACCATTCAAGTCCTTGTTTCGGCTGACAGACAGAAAGTATGGGACTACTACACCCAAACTGAACACATAACGAAATGGTATTTCGCAATTGACACTTGGCATTGCCCGGCAGCTTCAAATGATATGAGAGTTGGCGGAAAATATTTAGCAAGAATGGAAGCCAAAGATGGTAGTTTCGGTTTTGACTTTGAAGCGACTTACAACGAAATTGTTGATGGCGAAAAATTTACCTATGTGATGACCGACAACAGAGTTGTTAATGCAATTTTTAAAGACCTTGGAGACAAAACAGAAGTAACCATAACTTTTGAGGCAGAAAACGAAAATCCTGTTGGCATGCAACAAAGCGGATGGCAATCAATTCTTGACAATTTCAAGAAATACACAGAACAGAATTAACGGACGAAGAAAAACTGCTACCAATCGTATACGACGGTTCATTGAATCTCAGGTTTGGATTTCAAGTAATAGTCCAACATGCTTTCATTACCCTTTCGTCTTAGTTTGTCCAGTGTGATCGTTGTTCCCAAGTTTGGAGTCTGAGCCACTGCCCATCCGCCTTTTCTAGTCCTACTCCATGCATAGGCATGATCTTGATTATTTTTTAATTTAGTCCTTGCCACGGAGAAATGACGCAGCTTCGAAATATTCAGCGGTCATAAATACGGGGCATTCTGCAACAAATCAGCCCAGTTTAATATGACCTATTTAATTCACCTTTTCAAAATCTAATCAATGATGGAAAAGATAACATTCTTATTGATCGGGATCTTTCTTTTATTCGGTTGCCAAAATCAAAAAGAATCAATTGAAGAAAAATTGAGAGTTAGTACAAACGGCCGTTACCTCGAAGATAATACCGGGAAACCTTTTCTTTATTTGGGTTGTACGGCATGGGAATTATTTCACAAACTAAATCGTGAAGATGCCACTGAGTACCTCGAGAACAGGAAAGAAAAAGGTTTTTCGGTGATTCAGGCCGTAATTCTCGCAGAACTGGATGGGTTACGGACCCCTAACGCATATGGAGACTTACCACTTATAGACCTAGACCCAACCAAACCCAACGAAAGGTATTTTGAGCATGTTGATTTTATTGTGGATAAAGCCAATCAGTTGGGCCTAGTTGTAGGGATGCTGCCCACATGGGGCGATAAAGTGCCTAACATTATAGGAGGCGAAGGGCCCGTGATATTTACCCCCGAAAATTCAAGGATATATGGCGAATATCTCGGTAAAAGGTACAGAGACAAGTCCATTATCTGGATACTTGGCGGAGACAGAAGAGTAGACAGTGATACTGCTTTTAATATTTGGAAAAATATGGCCGAGGGCCTCAAATCAGGTGACCAGGGAAAACATTTGATTTCCTATCACCCGCGTGGGGTTAGTTCGTCAAGCTACTGGTTTCATAACGAAGACTGGATAGATTTCAACATGTACCAGACAGCCCATTTCCACCGGTTTCAAAAGGTTTATGAGAACGCCATGCAGGATTATTCCCTGCACCCTATTAAACCAACCATCGAGGCAGAACCGGCTTATGAGGATATCGGTATGGAATTCTGGACTTTTGAGGAATGGCGGCGCAACCCTGAAGTGTACAATGATGTCTTTGATTCTGACAATCTGGTCAAAAACAGAGAATTCTTCAAAAAGGGTTTCTTCACAGATTATGATGTACGTGTCCATGCCTATTGGGACCTTTTATCTGGCGCATCAGGATATACCTATGGCAACAATGCCATTTGGCAGATGTTTAGAAAGGGCGATAAGGTAGAGGTTCCTTGCCTTTACGACTGGAGAGAATCCATGAATCGTCCCGGAGCAGATGACATGCGCCATGTACGAAAACTTTTTGAAGCAAGAGATTATTCAAAATTAATCCCTGATCAATCTATCATTTATGGCAAAAACCCAAATGATAGTACTCACATTAGAGCGGCAGTTGCGTCAGACGGATCATTTTTAATCGCCTATTTGGCTTTGGGTCAACCAGTAACTGTAGTAATGAAAAAAATAAAAGGAAGTGGAGTTCAAGCAAGATGGTTTGACCCCCGCCATGGGGAAATAGTAGAAATTGGAACATTTGAAAATAAAGGATTTAGAACATTTACACCTCCTTCTTCGGGAGTAAATAATGATTGGTTATTAGTGATTGATGATTTGTCCAGTTCTTTACCCACGTTATAAAAGTTATTCGAAAGATAATGATTGAAAGAAATACGTAGCACAACATCAACTTGGATACTACCTGCCTTCTCCAAGCTGAATCACCTTGGCATAATTTATTAGCTATTAACTAGTAATAAACAAAAATAACATAAACATTATATGATAGGGACTATGAAAAGTGAAACAATTACAAAAGGGTTTGTACTTGCCGGATTAATGAATATGACAGTATTAGTTTTTTCTAGATTCTTTACTAATCCTGTTATTCCTGAATCGGATCCAGTTGTGATGTCAAATTTCGGCTTATTGATGATAATTGTTTGGGGCCTAGCCTATATATCTATTGCAAAAAATTATCATTCGGTAAAATGGCTAGTAGCAGTATTCACTGTTGAAAAATTCATTTATGGTTCTATTTGGATTAATTGGATGCTTAATAATAGTGTTCTGGATGTCTTTGCAAAGGATAAAATGGCTGGTATGTTTTACTCAATTTATGGTGTAAATGATTGGATATTTTTCATCTTCTTTTTAATAGTATTCATCCGCTTGATCAAATTTTAAATTAACCCTCAGGCTCTCTAAAAGGGCCAGGCCAACATATCGACATCTTACCTGCAACCTTTGCAGCCCTCCTAGCAATTAATTTTCCAAATTCAACACTAATAATTTCCGGACTTTTTTTTATCTGTGTTGGATCTTTCACCCTCTGGAATATTTTGATATCTTCGATAGCAGCTGCCAATGCTAGGCATACACCACACCTGAACGCAAGCAGGGTTATCGCATGTTTAAGGCAGTTTAATCAAGGTTAAAGCCTAGTGCTTCATAAGCTTTGCTAGACTAAACATCCTCCTCTGTGCCAAGCGCTGCTCGAAGTCAGTTAGAGCCTTTAAAAATCAAAGATAATCATATGAACAGAAGAAATATATTAGGTAGTCTGGCAATCGCACCAATTTTATTAGGTTCTAACAGCCTCTTCGCAAGCTCATTAATTAAAAAATCAGCCACATCCAGATTACAATATAGTGTCAATGCTTATAGTTTCAATTCCATGCTAAAAAGTGGGGAAATGACATTTTTTGAAATGATGGAGTTTGCCTCGTCACTTGATTTAAATGCAGTTGACTTAACGGGCTATTATTTTTCTGATTATCCTAAAATACCA
>CAYMXK010000421.1:0-4199 GCA_964393915.1 uncultured Prolixibacteraceae bacterium | reverse complement strand
AATTGTAAGGTTCCTTATCGCCGGCAGTCCAGCGGTTCATGAGCACAATATTGATCCGGTTGTCCTTCTCGCCGTTGACCATGATTGGGATTAACTCTACCTTTTTCAGCAAAGAATCAATTTGACCATCCGAAACATCCGCTGCCGGACTTCCCCCGGCTTTTGCAGAATAAACCTGGGACAGAAAGATCAACATCCCAATAAAACCAATAATTCGTTTCATCAGATGAGTTGGCAGACCAGAATTTATAGTCTTGCCAAACAATTTTAAAGTAATTGATTTCCAATTCATATGCTTTTACTCTATGGTTACACAAATACCGTTTCAGGTCGATGCTTCCAAAGATATTAAAACTATTTTAATAAATATCGAGAGAACCCTAAATACCCTGAGACACATTTTATATATTTATATTCCTGATATTTAGGAAATATTTTAAGCCTATCTATATGATTTTACCAGATTTCAAACAACCAATACATTTCGTTGGGAACTATTAAGATTAATGTTCCAAAACTTATTTTAATATCATATATTAATGCCGTTTTGTTAATGACAATAAACTGACTTAAAACAAATTAAAACTTAACCACGAAGGGCACCAAGTTTTTCACAAAGCACACAAAGTGATGTATATGAGGACTCTATATTAGTTTTCTTTTGTGCTCACTTTGTGGTCTTGTGGTTAAGAGCAGGTGGCTGTTGTTTTCATGGAATGCTGCTGACACTCGATCAGTAGGAGCCATATTCCTGCAAGGTCTCCCACCATGCCATAATATTTTCCGGAGGAACACCGTTTTGAATCACATGTATGGGGGCAAAGATAAATCCTCCGCCCGGGGCCAGATCCTCCATTCTTCTTTTTGTTTCGTCCCTGACTTCCCGGGGGGTGCCAAAAGGCATAACCGATTGGTTGTCGCAGCTCCCACCCCATATAGTGAGATCCTTGCCAAATTCTTTCTTAAATTTCTTTGTATCCATCCCTTTGCAATTAACCTGAAAGGGATTCATAATATCGACACCTGCCTCAATCAGCAATGGGAAGGTCTCCATTACAGCCCCGTCGTTATGAAAAAAGATATAGATCTTGGATTTTGCTTTCTTTTTGATGAATTCGAACAGACGTTTATGGTAAGGCCATATTAACTCCTTGTACAGACTTAAATCCACCAGAAGGCTCTCCTGTGTACCCAAATCATCGGCACACGAGGCTACCAGAACATTTTCGCCCACTGCATCGAGGGCACGTTCCCAGTATTGCATCTTCACCTCCAGGATTTTTTCCATAATTGCCTGGCATACACCCGGATTCACATACATATCTGTTAAAAATTTTTCGTACCCGGTCATCCACATCGCATGTTCCCACATTCCTGAGCTCATCCGTTCGAGTACGTAAGCTTTTTTCTCTCGAAGTACAACCCGGTCGGCATCCTCCTTCAATTTTTCATACCTGAAGGGATCCAGTGCATTGGGCCAGGGATATTTTTCCACATCTGAGATGGTTTCGACATGTGCCAGCGGACTCTTATTTAAATCGTAATAATAGCCGTTTGGGGGCATTCTCCACTGCATCCCCCATTCATCCTGAACCAAATGGTTCCCATCAAGATAACCTAAATACTTTATTTTTCTTTGTTCAGGTACCTGTGGACTGACACTTTTTACATCGACTTTCATTAAGTCAATTACGTCTTCTCCGGTATCAGCCATCTGGGTGATGGTATCTTTTACTATTGCCGGACTTGCCATCCCCAGATATTTTTTGAGTTCTGCCAATGCGTTAACATTGATTCCGGAAACCAAAGTGCCCCCAAGATCAAATGGAACTTTATCGGGTTCTTTGTGTTCCAAAGCTGCTTTTACTCTCTCGAAACCAGTCATCTTTTATTTATTTAACTTTTATGAAGCCAACACCATCTGCAACAATAAATCCATCTGCACCACTATTCGAAATCGTTAATGTAGCCGGGTTATCTTTGTTAAGTGGATATTCTCCAACCTCCACTGCAAAACCCAATCCATCACCCTTCCTAAAGTTCCACTCAATTGTTTCCTCTCCATTCGCATGCGTTAAAGTAATCTTTGCATTCGATGCATTTGTATTTCGGGGGAAATACATCAAAGTGATTTTATATAATCCTGATTCTGTTACTGGCAATTGAAAGGTACAATTCGCACTGTTTTCAGGAGCTGCATGCATATAATTGTATTCAAACAATCCCCATGTACCCGTTATAGTAGTCTTTTCCCAATTCCCGGAATATTGCACATAAGTATTATCAAAGGATGTTAAAACGCCACCTGTATTCTTCAGTTTCGCAGCCTGGATAAAATTTAAGGTTGAGCCGCCTGGCCCTATTTCGTGGGGGAGAAAAGGTTCGATGCGTGTTTCTGCAACCAGATTGCTTTCAATATCCAGGTTCCAAGTGCCCATGATATTTTTTATCGTCTCACCTGCAGCATTATAGACCACATTGTTTTTTACCGTTGTATTACTTGTGGCCCAGTCGAGGAACACTCCATTTCCCAACCTGCGGATGGGTTTTCCATCCGGTTTTTGTTCAAATCCCCAAATGTCGTACAGATAGTTGTTCAGAATAAAATTGGGTGTATTAAATCTGTTCATTGACGCAAAATGGATAGCTGCCCCATCGATGGTTGTCTGCATGCAATCATGAATTTCATTAAACTCCACCACATTACCTCCCTGGTTCCGGAAAGTAAAAATGCCATTCCTTGAAAGGTCCTGAAAATGGTTGTGTGCAATGTGATTTCCCGGATACATTGCCATTGATGCCGGCCGCGAATCAATATGGACTCCGCCGCCATAGTAGCGTATCTGTCCGCAATGTTTTACCGTGTTGTGCGAAATAGTGGTCAGGTAAGGAGCAACTTTAGCGGCTGCCTCACCCGGTGTAAATATTTTGGTGTCGTCCATGTAGGAAAGTCTTGCCCCGGTCAGTAAAACACCTCCGCCCCCGGAGTTAAATACCGTGTTTCGAAGAAATGCATTATTCCTGCTATCGAGGTGCAACCACAAAGCATAGCCGCCAATGTTTTCAAAATGGCAATCTTCAACCGTGCAATTTAGTGCGTTTTCAAACATCACCGCGCCATCGGTGTGCACCCTGGCTTCTATTTGTCCCAATGTAAAGGTAGTATGACGGAATTCAATTCCCTTAAAACTGACAAACTCCACATGTGTCCCTTTTTCCACATCGCCTTTCAGGTAAATGATACGGTTCAGATAGGGTGCCACAAATTTTAGCCTGTCCGGATTTTGCCCCTCTTCAGGCATGTAGTAAAGCTGTCCTTTGACCGGATCGAGGTACCACTCGCCAGGTTGGTCCAATTCCGATTTCACTCCTTCAATCCAAAACCAGTTACCTGGAATAACCTTCCCATGCCTTTCGCGGGGACCGAAATATATCTCGGATTTTTTAACATCTACCCTTGTAACGTCATTCCATTGGTTAAAAAAACGCCAGTTCGGTACCAGGTTTATCTGGGCATCAAGCTCGGTACCCCAGCTTGACTTAACCTGTCCCTCTCCAAGTTTAATATGCTCCATTGATCCATCTTCAGCATACAAAAAAGGATTCTGCTCATTTTTATTTGGGAACCGTGCCCTGGTCACCCTTGTCTCTTCAACAAAGAGTTGCCTGAAATTCCAGGGACCGGAAGGCTTTTTCTGATAGGTTTCGGAGGTATTCACATCCCTTTTCCAGCCTTTGGCTTCCGGCAAATCAACATACCAGATTTTCCCGTCGGCATCCGGTTTCCACTTTCCGGTAATTCTCTTCCCTCCGCTCAGGATTACCCGTTCATTTTCATACGCACGCCATGTGATGGGAGCATCCCGGGTACCTGAATCCTCTGGTCCGAGTTCAAGTGTTTGTTTTAGGTAATAGGTTCCGCCTCGTATTATGACTTCTGCCGGTACACTAAGGCCTCCCTTTTTTGCATTTCTGATTGAAGTTTTCGCAGCATCTAGCGATGCAAATGGTTGTTCAAAAGTGCCTATATTTGAATCACTACCGTAAGTGGATACATAAAACCTTACCACATCATCAGAAGCGTAACCACTAAAGCTCAACCCGGTTAAAATCAATACTGACAGGAAAAATATAAAATTCAATTTACAAGAATTCATTTATCTCCATATTTTTAGTTTTTTCCAATTTTCACATTCATA
>CAYMXK010000420.1:0-4199 GCA_964393915.1 uncultured Prolixibacteraceae bacterium | reverse complement strand
CTGTTTTAGGGGTCATATTGTTTTATCTACAAAATTAAATATAAATTCGTGAAAATTTGTGCCTTAATAAGTGAAAATTCGTGGATAAATATTTTTGTGGAAATTTGTGGAAAATCCTTTGTGGAAATTTGTGGATAACCCTTTCGTGGAAATTTGTGGATTATTTTTTTTATCCACCAACTTACACGAAGTAAAAAACCGCCGGGTGATACCACCTGGCGGTTGAGAGCAAATGCTCAGGAAAAACGCTTTTACTGAGAGTGAAGGCGCTCCATCCCGACTATTTCCTGAAAACAAGCCTGCCAGTGGCAAACTCGCTGCCTGTCTGCACTTTATAGATCAGCACCTGCGACGGAATGTTCCCCGGCACAAATTCTATCCGGGTCTGCTGCCCGGCTTCCAGGTACCCTTCAAACAACGTGGACACCTTCGAACCAGTGACGCTGTAGATTTCAATCGTTACCGGCGCGGATTCCTCCAGTCTGATGTCGAAGAATACCCTGTCGCTGAACGGATTGGGGTAAACGCTCATCACCTGCCCGTTACCGCCGTCCTCTGAAGCAGCGAACTCTGCCGATTTCCTGCCATCTGTGGATGATGACGTACTGATCACGATTTTGCCGTTCGAAATCGGCAGCAGGCTGGTCTTTACGCCGTTCCAACTGCTGGAGTAGAAGAGAATGTTACCGCTCCAGAGGGTGAAGGCGATCCCGTCGTTCAGGTCGGTTTCGCCGTTTTCAGCCATGCTGATCTGCATGGTCAGGTTGCCGCTGATGGACAAGGGACGGCCTGGATCGGTTATATCGACCATGGTGCATTTAGCCACAAACTGTGCCCAACGGTTCGTCGGGTCATCGGTGTTCACACCCAGCGATTCGGTGGCATTCGAGGTCACCTGGTAGGTCTTTCCGCCACTTGTGAAAATGAAGTTGAGTTTTCCCTGGAGGGCAGTCCCCTTCTTATTGAACCTAACGTTGAATCCAAAGCGGGTCTTGGTCTCCTCGTCAGAGGCATACAATCCTGCGGAACCGTCCGGAAAGATATGCCCCCCGCCCGTGATGTAGTCGCCCGACGGCACATAAACAGTCAGCACGATCTCCTCCTGCGCCGTGTAATACCCGTCGGCCACCACTGCAATGGTGTAGGTCTCCGCAGTCTGGTTCTTAGAAAGGGTCACTTTCCACGGATAACTAACGATGCCTGTGTAGGGATCGGTGAGATCTGCCACATCCAGCCACCCTGAAATGTCAACGGACGTGCCGCCTGTCATGTTCACGAATTTGACCTTCGCCTTCGTGATGTCGCCGCGTGAGCCGTCGCTGATGTCGGTAATCGCCGTGCGCAGGTCAATATTGGCCGTCAGGTTGGCGCTGACCGTTGCCGCGATCTCTGTGCCATTGTAATTCAGCAGGGCATTCTCCTGGTGCACAGCGAAGCTGATCCGGGTTTGGGCCGCTGTGTAGAGTGCATCCCCAGCAAAGCTTACGGTCGCCTCCCAGGTTCCCGGACTCATGCCGGCATTGAACGATACGGAAGCGAACCCTTCGGAATCCGTATTTGCCGTGATCTGTTGCCCTTCAATGCTGAAAGTGACAGTTTTCATGGCGAGCGGTGCCGATGTCAGATTATCCGTCAGCAGGACTTCCAGCGTGATGTTATCCGAATATTGCACGGTTGTTTGCCCGGTGTTCGCCAGAACGGCCTCCCGCTTTAACAGGGTGACACTGGCCTGGCATGAAGCCGACAGTTCATAGCTGTTGGTGACTTCAACCTCCACTGCCACAGGACTCTCATCCGTCCAGGCGCTGAAGTTGTCAGGTTTAACCACAACGGTCAGCTCTTCAATTGCATCGGTAAGGTCGGTGGTGCCTTCGATGATTTTTAAAAGGTCCCCGTCGGTCAGGGTGTAAGTACCGTCCAGTCCGGGCAGGACTTCGATGTCGTTGCAGACCAATTCGGGCGCAGTAGTGATAACGGTGATGGTGTGGGTGGTCAATGTCAGATTCGGAAACTTATCGTTGGTCATCTCGCAATGATACTGGCCAGGCTTCGTGGGGACATAGATCCCGCTGTTGTCTGTGCCTGCTATCAGGTTACCGTTGAAGTACCACTTGAACATGGTTTCAGTTCCGTCGATAAGGACCTCTGACGAGAAATCAATTGGGGTCTTGACAAGAATGGTCTCCTCGGAAAAGATCTTACCCTGCGGAATGTATTCAAACCCCCAATGAAACTTTCGTAACGGCATGGCCGAGAATGGCAGGTTGTTATTGGTAAAAAACAATCCGCCATTCTCTTTTATCGATTCAGGTAAAATCATATGGGTAAGCATATTATAGCCGCATTCCAGGTACTCCAGATTTGTCAGGCCTGACACATCCAGCGTTTTCAGCTTGTTATTGTAGAGGTACAAAGTCGATAACTGCGGCAGATGCTCCAGGTGGAGTTCTTCTATAAGATTTTCAGCTGCATAAATGCTCTGAAATGCAGGAAGATTTGTCAGCCGAACGGACGTTAAGGGGTTATTGGAACAGTCCATATGCCGAAGTTTGGATAGACCCGAGATTTCAAGGGCGTCAAGATCTGCCCAATATAACCCCAGGTGGATTACTTTTTTGGGAGCAAAATCCCATTCAATCCCTTGCCAGTTGCGTATGTTGCCCACATCTGCCCATTCTGTTTTCAGGCGTGAGGTTGCAGGTGCTGCATCCCTGATGGCAAGCAGGATGGCCACATCTACAGGGTCGAACTCAGGTGGATTGCCGACTTTTACAGGATCTGTCTTAAGTTCAATCCAGGGGAAGGCATTGTTCTTCATCTTGCAGTAATACCACCCTTCCTCCTCAGGCATATATGATCCCGTGACGTCATTCTCCATAACCAGTTCATTGTTTTTGTACCAGTTGAAGTAGGTCTGGTTCCCGTGCACAAAAACCTCTTCAGGATAGGATACCGGCTCTCCGGCGATATATTGGTAATTCAGGTAGATATCACGTTGCGGATAATAAATAATAGAGTAATTTGTCCCGGATAAACTCATTTCTGAGAATGGAATCCTGTTTTCGGCCAGATTGACCCATGAGAAACTGGTAAGGTTCGGAACTTGAAACGATGTAAGGTTATTTCGGTACGCTTCCAGATTAACCAGTGCATCCAGATCGGTTATGTCAAGTACAGACAATTCGTTATAAGAGCAATAGAGATACTCCAGTTTTACCAGACCGGTCAGCTCCAGGGTTTTCAGCTGGTTGCCGCCACAATCCAGGTGACGGAGTTCAGTAAGTGGGCTTACATCAAGCAATCCCAGGCTTTCCCCGCCGATTTGCAGCATGGTTACGCGCTTTGGTTTTCCGGTTTCGATCTCTGTCCACTCCACGTTGGGCCATGAGCCTGTCAGATCCTCGTCGGCCCATTCCTGCCGCAACCATGACCATTGATTCATATTGTCGCGGATTTTCAGCAATGCCGCCAGGTCCGCCGGGTCAAACTCCACGTACGGATCGCCGGCCTTCACTTTATTGGTCGTGAGTTCCAGTCCGGGGAAAGCGGCATTCGTCATGGTGCAGTGATAGAAGCCATCCATGGTAGGCGTGTAGGTGTAGCTGTGGCCTGCATCCGGAATTTCCACGCCGTCCCTGAACCAGGTGAATAAGGTTTCCACGCCGTTCACCGACTGCTCCAGAGGATACTCAATGGGCGTGCCCAGGTCGATCGTGGCTTTCTCATAAACCTTGTTCTGCGGAGTATAGTAATAAGTGGTTACCTCAGCGATTGGGATCAACTTACTGAACGGCAGGTTGTTGTTGATCAGGTTCACCCAGTTTATTAATTTGCTGCTGTTCTTTGTCAGTGAAGTAAGTTTGTTCATGGAGCAATTCAGGAAATCCAGTTCCCCGAGGTCTGAAATATCCAGTTCCGACAGTTGATTGTTGGTCAGGTAGATGTAGAAGAGGCTACTCAGACCTTCAAGGTTCAATTCTGCAATCTTGTTATTTTGTGCATGCAGATAACGGAGGTTTTGCAGTCCACTGATATTCAATGAGGTCATGTTGTTATCTGGGCAGTATAATTCCTGTAGCAATGTCAGTGCAGTAACATCCAGCTCTCTGACACCTTTATTCCCGATACTTAACCTTACCACTTTTCTGGGAGGATTCTCGCTCCAGGTAACGCCCTGCCAGTTTTCCGGGTGATCTTCA
>CAYMXK010000419.1:0-4208 GCA_964393915.1 uncultured Prolixibacteraceae bacterium | reverse complement strand
AAAAAAACAAGTTCCGTTTTTATCAGGCCAATTTGATCATTGAGTTCTATCCGGAAAAAAACAAAGTGATTCTGCTGCAGGGAGGAGGGCGTTTCGAACTCAAAAAAGAATAATCTGAAGCATCCATAAGCGGCCAATACAACCCTTAACCTTTCATAAAACACTTTCAACCAGCAAAATCGCACCTTCATCAATTTTTAATTTACAGGCCTGTCCCCAATAAATACTTTTGCTTCATGAAAACAATTAAACAATTTTCAAAAACAATGTAACCATGAAGACAAAAGTATTATTAGCATTTGTAATGTGTGCCTTCCTCGCGACCGGAACCATGGCACAGGAAAACGAAAAACGTTTTGGGGTTGAACTCAACAGTGATGTATCCATAGTATCGAGCGATCTTGCCGGAGCCACTCTGAATACAGGTCTGGGATTTGAGGCAATTTTACAGTACCGCTTTATGCCGTTTACCAGTATATACGGAGGCTGGGGATACACCCACTTTAACGCCGACCAGTCGTTTGCCGGATCAGATATTGATTTTGAGCAAACCGGCTACATCCTGGGATTGCAATTTAAACATCCTATTGGCAATTCGCCGGTTTCGTATTTTGTAAGGGCAGGTGGTTTGTATAGCCACATTGAAATCGAAAACAACAACGGCGATATCGTTGGCGATACCGGTCATGGAATTGGGTATCAGGTAGCTGGCGGGATTGAGGTTTCAATGGGTAAAAACTGGAGTCTGGCGCCTGGGCTAAAATACAATTCACTGGCGGGTGAAACAGATTTTGAGGGTGCAAGTTACCAGCTCGATCAACGGTTTGTTTCTGCAAGAATCGGGATCGTTAAAAGATTTTAAAACCACTGGCTGAACTCCGGGGAGATGGATTAAGTCTCTCCCCTGTTTTGAGCCAGCCTTTCAGTTTGACTGACGGAGATTATCAGCTGTATGTTTTTAGTGGTAGCAGTATCAGTCTTTCGGATTAAGAAAATCAAATAAATGCAAAATTAACATGGAAAGTAGAAACAAAAAGTTAAAAGATACTTCAGGTTCTAACCTGTCGTCTAAAGCATTTGCGATACCATTCAGAATTGGTATTGAGCCAATGAAAAGACTACTTATTGCAAGTTTTGAAAAAGATGCTGATTACGAAGCTATAGAACCTCAACTTTTTGATGATGATATAAACGGAAAAGGCCTAAGAGTTCTTGTATACAGAAAAGATAAAATGGTAGATGTATACTTCGAAAAGGGCATTAAAATAAATCAAGAAACTTTCAGCATTGGTGATGGACTTGGACTGCTAAAAGAAACAATAGTTGAACCTAATATATTTGAGATTGACCACAACGGTATAAATCTTCACATAGGATTTACTGATAAGAATGGCGAAGTTGTTGAATTGAAGATTAAAGAAAGCAAAACCAGTAAAAAAAGAATGAACTTTCTTGCTCCTGTTGGCAATGATATAAAGAGTCCAAAGCAACTCTTTCTTGCCTATATGGAGGAATTTGATTTTGTGCTGAGAAACAAGACAACTTTCAATGCCTGGATTGGTAAACGGGATTTAGAACCAAGCCTTTTCCCTTTGTCACGAAATGGCGAAAAAGTATTTTTCGCCAGATACTCAAACAATCCAGTGGTGGGAACTATAAACCCTCCTATGAAATCGCCCTTAATTTTCCATTCATATGAATCCGGTTTGGTTGAAGTGGAAGGTATGCAGTTGCACCTTCAAGACGGAAGGGTAAACTCAATTTCTAAAAATTATTATGGCAAAAATATTTCGATAGAATTTCCTGAGGGTATGACCAACCTCTACGAGTTAAAGAATGGAACCAATTATATTGGAAAATGGATATATAAAACCAATAATCAGATAATTACCGGAGGAAAATTCTTTTTACTAAAAACAGACAACAAGGTTGATGTTCAAATAAACGTAACCCGAAAGTGGATTCCCAAAAACTTGCCATTAAGCTTTCAACTATTTACACTCTTTGTGAAATCATTTAGGCAATGGCCTACAACCTATGTGTGGAAAGGGCAGGTAGATTTGTCGAATGAATCAGGTTTGGACGGGAAATGGCTAAGAAAGTGAAGAGATTTAAACCTACCTGAACTTGAATACGTAATTGATATCCTCCAAAATCATGGCAAATTACCACCAAATTACAAAGTCTGAATCATTTAAAAATAAAAGTACCGAAATTATGAGGCTCATGGAAATTTCTAATGATAGGATTCCAGGAAAAACGTGTGGGTCCCTCATCGTAGTCGAGTCGGTAAATGTTTGCTCTCCACTGGGTCCCGGGCAATGGAGCACTCTTAATGAGGGGTTCCATAAGTAACCATGGAATAAAAAATTCGGCTGTCCAGCCGATTACAACCTCCGCTTCACCAGATTGTTCTTTCTGAATGGATGTCATGTGCCGGGTTTTTCTTTCTCCCTCATATTTCCAGGGGAGCCAACCCAAAAAGTTTCCATCGAGGTTGGGGATCAGTAAAGTGAGTTCATAATTTAACGGAGAAAGCTGATATTCAAAATAGAGAGGGTATTTTTCGTCAGGCATCAGGAAAACCTCTACCACATCCTCCTCCCACAGGTTCAGGTTATTGGCCTGCATAGTGGCTGTAATTTTCCGATCCTGACAACGAACAAGAAAATATATTCCGGTTTTGGACCATACCACCTTTGCATGGGTCTGGTATTCCACCTTATCGTTGTTGCGTTTCGGGATTAACTCCCACGCGGCAGTATTCCATTCGGAAGCGTCTCCTTTGCCGGTAATTTCAAAGTCGGAAACACGGACAATTTCCATTGTAGCCCGGGGACTGTTTTCCTGCCCTGCAACCGGGGAAAGAATAAAAACTAAAAGAATGAGCCAAAAGAAAGTAATTCTATTTTTCATATTCTTATCATTTAGTTATGTGTGGTGCATTACTGGTCGTCTTTTCAGAAAAAAGGGAATAATAAGGCTTAGGGCAGTCAACACTATCAGAATAAGCGCGGCCACCTGCATAGTATAATCAGAAAGGAGAGTCGATGCGCTGTATTTTATGTAAATTCCAAAAATTGCCCAGAGAATCACTGCCTGGAAATATGGATCATTGTGGCGAAACCGGATAACCGACGACAGCGCTACGGCAATCGTCATCATAATAATTGCCCAGGCAGGTTCGCTTAAAAATCCGCCTTTCCAACCCAGGTCAACCAGCAGTGTAGTTGCATTAGCGATGGTGGCTACTGTTATCCAGCCGAGGTAAATGCTTGTCGGCACCCGAAGTGTCCATCTATCGTTTCTCGTGAGCAGGTACAGACGGATCAGGCTGAAGAGCAGCAACAACATCAGACCCATTGAAAGCCAGATAAGTTGATAATGCCAGGCAAATATCCAACCTGCATTGCCAAAAGATGACAGGATAAACCATACATAACGATCAGATTTAAAAGGGGTACTGTTATTGGGTTTTACCAGCCAGGATTGAACCACATAAACTATCAGCAGTAGGTAGATTATTCCCCAGATGGAAAAAGTAATGCCCGCAGGCACAAAATAGTTGGGATAAAACCCCGATAATTCACCGGTTGTTTTCCCATTAATCGGCAGGCTGTTGGCCAGGTAATTAATGTAAATTACTGCAAGAAGTGCCAGTGATTGTAAAAAATTCCAAGTGTAAAATTTTGTTTTCATAATTCAGTTTGTTTTCTATGCCATATCAGATATGATTCATTATTGCAGAAATAAGAATAATATTTGGTTTATTTAATTCTTCGGCAAACCTAAAAAACCGCAACTTCAAATATAGGTAACAAAATTAAATCTTGTGTACCGGAAAGATTCAATGTCTAAATCGTTGATCATATTTAGTATCAACCTTCCAAAACCTTTTAACTCTTCATCTCTCACCCTCAACCATCCAATCAACTCCCCCGGCATAAAATATTTTATTTGCCTCAGCTTCACAAATAACTTTGCTTTTGAAAATTAAAAAAGTTTAGTGTCATGAAAAACAAATGCATTATTATTTACGAGTCAATTTACAACGGAAATACCTTGAAATTGGCAAAGGCTATGGCTCAAACATTAGGCTGCATGCTTGTTACGACCGACAAGGCATTAACAATGAATTTAGATGATTTTGAGACTATTGGCCTTGGTTCGGGAATATATTTTGGGAAACACCATCCAAAGCTCTTTGA
>CAYMXK010000418.1:0-4217 GCA_964393915.1 uncultured Prolixibacteraceae bacterium | reverse complement strand
AAACCCCGATTCAATCGGGGATGAATCTGTGGCTGTTTTTTTTTATCCACGAATTACACGAATCAACACGAAAAATGCCGATTTAATTAGGGTACTATTCGTGCATTCGTGGCTAAAAATTAAACCCCGATTCAATCGGGGGTGGCTATTATTTTGTAAATTGCCGGCCTGATTTACCCCCGATTAAATCGGGGGATTAAATCGGGGGATTCAATCAAGGTTGATGCACACATGAACCCGCGGGTTCCTCAAAGTGCCCGTAAGCTATTATATATTAAATAATTACATAAATGGTTAATAAACCAAAACGGCCGGCAAGGATTAAAAAGTCCGATCCGCTCTTTACCGTAGCTGACGGTCAGGAGTTAATGAAATTCCTTCTCGCAAGCCTTCCGGATAAAAACCGGGACAACATTAAGACCCTCCTGCGCGACAACCAGGTGCTGGTCGACGGTGAGCCCATATCACAGTTCAACTACCACCTCCGGCCCGGCCAGCAGGTGGTTATCAGCCGCAACAAAATCGCGCAGAAGAAAACCTACCGCGGAATATCCATCATCTACGAAGACAACGATATCATAGTCATCGACAAGCACGCCGGCGTATTGTCGGTAGCAACCGATAACAAAGAGAAGTTTACGGCCTACAGCATCCTATATGACCATGTTAAGCGCAAAAACCCCGATGGGAAGATTTTTATAGTCCATCGTCTCGACCGGGAAACTTCCGGCTTGATGATGTTCGCAAAGAGCCCCAGAATTCAGAAGAAGCTGCAGGAAAACTGGAACGACATCATCCGTGAGAGGGTGTATGTGGCAGCCGTAGAGGGTATTGTGAACCCCCCAGAAGGGGAGATCTCCTCCTACCTGCGCGAAAACAACAACATGGTGGTCTATTCCAGCAAGGAGGGCGACGACGGGAAATATGCCATTACCAACTACATCACCCTGAAAACCAACCCCACCTATTCCCTTTTGAAAATGAGCCTCCGTACCGGAAGGAAAAACCAGATCAGGGTACACCTTCAGGATATCGGACACCCCATTGTGGGCGATAAAAAATATGGATCGAAGGTAAATCCCATCAGCCGCCTGGGGCTTCACGCCCTGGTGCTGGCCTTTCAGCATCCGGTGAACGGTCGCGAACTGAGGTTCGAGACGTCCATTCCCCGGAAATTCAGTGAATTATTTTGAGAACCAATTTGACCTATAAAAAAATAGTTTTACAATTTGGATGGTGAACAGGCTATTCATTTGAGAAATTACATGCTATGAGTGAAAACAGAACTGCTGTCATAACCGGAGGCGCCCAGGGCATCGGGCGGATTATTGCGGAAACCTTGCTGAACGACGAATGGAACGTGGCTGTCTGGGACAACGATGAAGATGCCTTGTCGCAGGAAACCAAACGATTGAAAGCGAACAAGCGCTGGACAGGCATGTTCTGCGAAGTTACCTGCGCCGGGAGTGTGCACTCCGCCATGATGGCCACGCTCCTGAAGTTTAGCCGTATTGACCTGCTGGTCAACAATGCCGCCATTCATGCCAACAAACCTTTGGCGGAGCTCGAAGTCTCGGAATTTCGCCGGGTGATCGATGTCAACCTGACCGGTGCCCTGATCTGTGCCAAATCGTGTGAGGAGGCCCTGCGCTTCACCCACGGATCGATCATCAATATCTCCTCCACGCGTGCCTTTCAATCGGAGGCCAACACCGAGGCGTATGCTGCATCCAAAGGCGGAATCTATGCCCTGAGCCACGCGCTGGCCGTCAGCCTGGGACCTGATATCCGGGTGAACTCCATCAGTCCGGGCTGGATTGATGTCTCGGCTGTCCGCAAATCACACGCCGCCAAACAGGAACATCTTTCAGCAGCAGATCATCATCAGCATCCTGCCGGACGGGTAGGCAAGGGCGAAGATGTGGCCCGGATGGTCCGGTTTCTCGCCCATCCCGACAACAGTTTCATTACTGCGCAAGACTTTGTGGTAGACGGGGGCATGACAAAAAAAATGATCTACGTGTAGGGTAATCAACATCTTCCCACCTCTTCAATGATGGGCATTGAATGCTTTTACGGTGCTCAGCCTCCCTTCTTTCTGCAATTTTTTCACTCATTATCAAATAATTATGACAAATTGTCGTTAATTTCAGCGTGGCTTCCTATTTGTTGGGAATAGCCTGTCAGAATTAAAAACATTTGCCATGAACTTAAATAATTTTACAATAAAATCGCAGGAGGCGGTGCAACACGCCTTCCAGGTAGCACAGGGAAACAACCAGCAGGCCATTGAAACAGGACACCTGCTGAAAGGCCTTATCAATGAAGCTGAGAGCGTTGTGATGTTCCTCTTCAAAAAACTCGGGGTAAATACCAATATATTGATGATGGCCCTCGACAAGGTCGTTGAGTCGTATCCCAAAGTGACGGGCGGCGAACAATATCTTTCCAACACGACGAACCGGACGATGCAGAAATCGCTGGCGCTGGCCCAGGAAATGGGCGACCAGTTCGTTTCCGTGGAGCATATCCTGCTGGCGCTTCTCGACGCCGGCGACGCCGTAAGCCAGATGCTGAAAGACAGTGGCGTGCAGAAAGAACCCCTCCGGAAGGCCATCGATGAGCTGCGGAAAGGCTCAAAAGTGGATTCCCAAACTGCCGAAGACCGCTTCAACTCGCTCAGCCGCTTCGCGGTAAACCTCAACGAGCGCGCCCGTTTGGGAAAACTCGACCCGGTGATCGGCCGCGACGACGAGATTCGCCGCATCCTGCAAATCCTGTCGCGCCGCACCAAAAACAATCCCATACTTATCGGCGAACCGGGTACCGGGAAAACCGCCATTGCTGAGGGACTGGCCCACAGGATCGTGCGCGGCGACGTGCCGGAAAACCTGAAATCGAAGCAGGTCTTCTCCCTCGATATGGGCGCCCTCATTGCCGGAGCCAAATACAAAGGCGAGTTCGAGGAGCGGCTGAAGGCCGTGGTCAACGAGGTGGTCAGCTCCAACGAGGAGGTTATTCTCTTTATTGATGAAATTCATACCCTGGTGGGAGCCGGCAAAAGCGATGGCGCCATGGATGCCGCGAACATCCTGAAGCCCGCCCTTGCACGCGGTGAACTCCGTGCCATCGGAGCTACCACACTGGGAGAATACCAGAAATATTTCGAAAAGGACAAAGCCCTCGAACGGCGTTTCCAGGTGGTCCACGTCGATGAACCGGCGACCCTTGAGGCCATCTCCATCCTTCGGGGACTGAAGGAGCGGTATGAAAACCATCACCGGGTGCGCATCAAAGACAACGCCATCATCGCCTCGGTCGAACTGTCGCAAAGGTACATCGCCGACCGGTTCCTGCCCGACAAGGCCATTGACCTGATGGACGAAGCCGCCGCCAAATTGCGCCTCGAGATGGACTCCCTTCCGGAGGAGCTCGACGAGATCGAACGCAGGATCAAGCAGCTGGAGATCGAGCGCGAGGCCATCAAACGGGAAAAGGACGAAAGGAAACTGGCGCAGCTCAGCGAGGAGATTGCCAACCTCAAGGAGGAGCAATCGAAACACCGCGCCCGCTGGCAGTCGGAGAAGACGCTGATTGATGCCATCCAGAAAAATAAATCGGAAATCGAAGAGCTGAAATTTGAAGCCGACCAGGCCGAACGGCAGGGCGATTATGGCCGCGTGGCCGAATTGCGCTATGGCCGCATCGGGGAGAAAGAGGCCGAAATTGAGCGGGTGAAGGAGGAACTTAATACAATGCACACCTCCGGTAGCATGATCAAGGAAGAGGTGGACGCCGAGGATATCGCGGAGGTGGTTTCACGCTGGACCGGCATTCCGGTGTCGCGGATGCTGCAGAGCGAACGTGAAAAGCTGCTCCACATGGAAGCAGAACTGCACAAAAGGGTCGTAGGCCAGCAGGAGGCCATCACTGCCGTGTCGGATGCCGTGCGCCGCAGCCGGGCCGGAATGCAGGATGAGAAACGGCCTATCGGTTCGTTCATCTTCCTGGGCACCACAGGCGTGGGCAAGACCGAGCTGGCCAAGGCGCTGGCAGAGTACCTGTTCGACGACGAACACCTGATCACCCGCATCGATATGTCGGAGTACCAGGAGAAATTCTCCGTAACCCGCCTGATTGGCAGTCCTCCGGGATATGTGGGTTATGATGAGGGTGGACAACTTACCGAAGCCATTAGAAGAAGACCTTATTCTATC
>CAYMXK010000417.1:0-4227 GCA_964393915.1 uncultured Prolixibacteraceae bacterium | reverse complement strand
TATGCCTATGATGATTTTTGTGTGGCGCAGATGGCCAAATCTATGGGGAAAACTGACGATTATGAATACCTGATGAAAAGATCGGAGAACTGGAAAAACCTTTTCCACCCCGATCTGAAATATATCGTACCTAAAGACTCCTCCGGACAGTGGCTGGCAGATTATAACCCATTCTCGGGGAAATATTTTGTGGAGGGAAATGGCTGGCAATACTCCTTCTACGTTCCCCATGACATCCCCGGACTTGTTGATATGATGGGTATCGGTTTATTTAATTCCAGGCTCGAAGAGGGTTTTGAAAAATCGGTCAGCGAGAAGTTTGCCGCTCACGCTTTCGACCGTTACATGCCCGTGCCGCTGGAATACTACATCAACATGGGAAACCAGGTGAACATGCAGGCGCCTTATTTATTCAATTATTCAGGAAAACCCTGGCTAACGCAAAAATACACAAGGGCAATACTGGATACCTATTACGGCTCCACTCCTTACCATGGATGGGAAGGCGACGAGGATGAAGGACAAATGGGCGGCTGGTTTGTGATGAGTTCAATGGGACTTTTTGAAATGGAAGGAGGCTGCGAAACCGAGCCGATGGTAAACATCTCAAGCCCATTGTTTGAAAAGATCACTGTCAAGCTTGACAATGATTATTACACGGGAAAAGAGTTCGTAATTGAAGCCAGGAACAATTCTAAAGAAAACGTATATATACAATCGGCCACTTTTAACAACGAACCTTTAAATAGTGTCAGAATAAAATTCAGTGATATGGTTAAAGGGGGAAAGCTGGTTCTTGAAATGGGACCTGAACCCAATAAGGAATGGGGAATCAATTGAGTTTCGAAATGCGCAGGTATTCTATCGAATTCCGAAAAAACAGACACTGGAACAGCGCTCCCTCTCATTCCTGCGAAGGCAGGAAACCAGGTAATGTCCCAGCCGTGTGATAGAAACCTGGAAGCCTGATAACGGCAATGATTTTTTTTCGGTTAAATTTGCGGATGAGACCGGAAAACGGAGACCGGAAAACGGAGACCGGAAAACGGAACACGGAGAACGGAGAACGGAGAACGGAGACGGAAGACCGGAGGCCGGAGAACGGAGACGGAAAGCAAAGCGCGGAGCGCAAAGAGCCAAGCGAAAAACAGAGGACGGAGAACGGGGAACGGGAAAACGGTAATTAAAAATAAAATTAAAAATATAAGTATAACTTTATAAATAATTAATAATGATGAACTTAAGACTTCTCCTTTTGTGGTTAGTACTGTTGATGTTTTATTCGTGTTCAAAAATGGATAACATTGTTGAATTAAAGTCGGAACACCTCGCCATCGCGATTGATGCGAAGGGTAATGTTACTAAGCTGACGGATAACAAAACCCAAAAGGATTATCTCTCAAAGGACACCATTGCCCCTTTAATTTCTGTAAAAAAGAATCCAGAAATAATATATGCGGTTGCTGCCAGTGTGGAAGAAAACAAGCTTGTTTTTGAATTTGAGGAAGGAATCATCCTGAAGGTAAAATTTGAAGAGAAGCCAACCCATATTTCTCTTGAAGTAGTTGAAGTTATTGGCATGGAGGAGATTGAGCTCATTGTGTGGGGGCCGGTACCAACAACCATAAACAAAATTATCGGAGAAACCATCGGGGTTGTGAGGGGCGATGAATTTGCCCTCGGAATACTGACATTAAATCCCAAAACATTGGGAGGTTTTCCGTGGAAAGAGAACGACACCATGCCGCAATTCGATATTTTCGATCAGGACGATTTTTCTGATCTCAATGAAACGGGTAAAGGGTACACCCTCTACCGGGTTGAAGCTGCCAAACCCGAAAATTTCGGGAGCACCTTGCAGGCCTATTGTCGGAACCGGCTTCAGGAGCGGATTATCCCCAACATGGGGGATGAAAATTATATATCCCCTGCTTTTGATGACGGAGGGGTAATGGGTTCCAAAATTGCCCTTTTTGGTTGTCCGGTTGAGCAGACCCTGGAAACCATTGGTGAAATTCAAAAGGAGGAGGGGCTGCCTCACCCGGTTTTGGATGGAAAATGGATAAAAACCAACCGGGCTGCGGCTGCTGCCTACCTGATTTATGATTTTGGAGAAAAAACCATCGAAGAGGCTATTGAATATACGAAGAAAGCCGGACTGAAATATTTGTACCATCCCGGACCATTTAAAAACTGGGGCCATTTTGAGCTGGATGAAAACAGTTTTCCCAATGGGTGGGACGGACTGAAAATGTGCGTGGAAAAAGCCGAAGCGGAGGGGATTTATGTGGGTTTGCATACCCTGTCCAATTTTATCACTACCGATGATCCTTATGTAACACCCGTGCCCGACAGCCGGTTAGGAGAGGTGGGATACACAGAACTTGCCGGTGCAGTAGATGAGAACCAGGTTGAAATCCCCATTGCATCGCCCGTTTATTTCAATCAGTTTAGCAACAACAATCTGCATACGGTAATGGTCGGGAGTGAATTGATACGCTACCGGACGGTATCGGAGTCGGCCCCCTGGAAACTTCTGGATTGTCAGCGGGGTGCCTGGGGAACCAAAAAGGCGGGACATGAAACCGGAGCCAAAATCAGTAAGTTGGCGGACCATGCTTACAAGGTTTTTTTGACCAATCCTGAATTAACCATCGAAATGGCCGAACGTTTGGCAGACCTTTACAACCATTGCGGGTTGCGCCAGATATCTTTCGATGGTATTGAAGGAACAAACTCAACCGGAATGGGAAATTATGGTGAGATTTTATTTGCAACCACGTGGTACAACAACTTGTCGGATAAGATCAAGGAGCATCTCATCATAGATGCCAGCCGTACATCCCATTATTTCTGGCACACCTATACCCGGATGAACTGGGGGGAACCCTGGTATGCCGGATTCAGGGAAAGCCAGACTGAATACAGGATGAAAAACCAGGCCTATTTTCAGAGAAACATGATGCCCGGTATGCTGGGATGGTTTAGTATGAAAAATTTTACCCCCGTTGAAGATATTGAATGGATGCTTGCAAGGTCGGCTGCCTTTGACGCCGGATATGCATTTGTTACCGGCAAAGAGCAACTTGAAGCAAACGGGCATGCCTCAGAAATCCTGGAATTAATAAAACTTTGGGAAAACGCAAGGATGAAGAATGTGTTTTCGGAAGATCAAAAAGAAAGGATGAAAGACATTAAAAGTGAATTTCATTTGGTTGGCACAGGGGAAAATAGCTGGAATTTACATCCGGTTTATACCTTCAGGTTCGAGCATGAGGACAAAGTCAGGCAACCGGGAGAACCTCTTTATACCACTTTTAAGTTTGACAATACGGTGGAAAAGGGCTCGATGAATTTCATTATTACCGCACAGAATGCTACAATTTCGGAAATTTCGATCGAAATAAACAATGGCGTTGATGTAAAAATTCCTGTTCAGTTGAAGAAGGGAGAATCCTTGCGCTATTACGGTGGAGAGTTTGCCGGAGTATACGATGCCAATTTGAAAAAGCGAGAGGAAGTAAAATTGGTTCCAGCAATATTTACAATGGATAAAGGAACACAATCCGTGATATTTGATTGTGCTTTCAGCAGTAAACAGGAAGATGCAAAAGCAAAAATTGAAATCAGAATCCTGGACAAACCAGAGATATTAAAAAGTGAATAGTGAATAGTGAATAGTGAGAAATTTTAAAAATCATACCGATAATCTTTGAGAAAGATATTTCTTGTGAAAAATAAATGCCACCAAGGCACCAAGGATTCACCAGGTTTATTTAACCGCAAAGGGCGCAAAGGAGAAACCGCAATGAACGCAAAGAAATGTTTTTAATTAAAAACGGAAAAGAAGATTATAAATGACCTTTTGCGCCCTTTGCGTTAAACTTTGCGCCCTTTGCGGTTAAGGTTTGAACGTTCATAGCGGTTTCTCCCTGGTGTCTTGGTGGCAGAAAAAGAGTGTTTCGGAGAAGATAGAATTAAAAACCAACAAAAATAAAGAGATGAAAACCCATTTCGTTCAATCAATTGCCATCCTGACTGCAGGGATGGGAATCACCTGCTGTTCTCCTGAGTTGAGGGAAGCAAAGCGGCCAAACATTGTGTTTATTATGTCCGACGACCATGCTTACCAGGCCATAAGTGCCTACAGCCATGAACTGATTCAAACCCCACACATTGACCGTTTGGCCAAAGAGGGGGCCATATTCAGCCGGGCTACCGTTACTA
>CAYMXK010000416.1:2780-4235 GCA_964393915.1 uncultured Prolixibacteraceae bacterium | reverse complement strand
CCATCATTTAAATTTAAACTATTTGCCTGTCAGTTTCTTACAGATTCAACTTTTTCGTGATTTTTTCGAAAAGAAAAATAGAAGGTACTCAACTGAAAAAATACCAATTCGTCCCATTTAACCGCAAGGACGCAAGGAAAAAACGCAATGGACGCAAAGAAATTAGTGCATTCTTTTTATTCAGGAATATTAACACCGTGGCAGAGCATCGTGCAATGCCAGTCCGCCCGTTGATGTTTCCCTGTACTGGCTTTGAAGGCTGATTCCGGTTTCGTACATGGTCTTCACCACTTCATCGAAACTGATCCGGTGCCTTCCATCGCTCATCAGGGCAAAAGTATTGTGAGCCAGCGCCCGTTGTGCAGCGAATGCATTCCTTTCGATACAGGGAATTTGTACCAGACCAGCCACAGGGTCACATGTCAGGCCCAAATGGTGCTCCATTCCCATCTCAGCTGAATATTCAATCTGGTAGATGGTTCCTCCCATCATTTGTGTGGCTGCTCCCGAAGCCATGGCACACGCTGTACCAACTTCTCCCTGGCAGCCCACCTCGGCACCGGAAATGGAAGCGTTGGTTTTTACCAGGTTTCCGATAATCCCGGCTGTGGCAAGTGCCCTTAAAATGGTTTCCTTATCGACTTTGTATACTTTCCTGAAGTAGTATAGAACAGCCGGCAGCACGCCGCTTGCGCCACACGTCGGCGCAGTAACGATTTTACCCCCTCCGGCATTCTCTTCTGATACCGCCAGTGCGAAGGCAAAGATGTGTACCCGTTTTTTAAACGGTCCCGAGAAATTGGGTGCCTGCGACTTGAATGAATTCGCTTTCCTGGCCAGCTTCAATTCACCCGGCAAAACACCATCGGCAGCAAGTCCCCGCTTGATGCTCTCCTGCATGACCTGCCAGATCTCTTCCAGATAAGGCCAGATTTCCTGTCCCTCATGCTCCTCAATATATTGCCAGAATTTTAATCCGTTGAGGTGGCAATAATCGAGTATTTCGTTCATCGTTCTGTGTGGATAAACCCATTTTGCTTCTTTTTGTGTAAAATCATCGACAATTGTCCCGCCTCCGATGCTGTAGGCAACCCATGAATCAAGCAACCCGTTGTTCTGATCAAATGCCTCAAACAACATCGCGTTGGGATGCCTGGGTAAAAACTGGTCAGGAAGCCAAATAATATCACAGGTTTTGCTTTTAAAAACATCGAGAATGGCTTTGTCTGTCAGGTGTCCCCGGCCTGTAGCCGCAAGACTGCCATACAGGGTTACCCTGACGCCTTCGGCGTTTCCGTTTTTTTCAAGGAATTGCTGTGCAGCCTTTTTGGGGCCCATTGTGTGGCTGCTCGACGGACCGTGGCCAATCTTAAATATTTCCCTGATAGATTCCATATTCGAAAATTTTCTGTAAAAAAACAATCTTTCAACCGAATATCAATCAACCAATGAAAA
>CAYMXK010000416.1:0-2680 GCA_964393915.1 uncultured Prolixibacteraceae bacterium | reverse complement strand
TAAAGGTTCAGTAATTTCTTTGCGAATGATTCTTGCTGCTTGTGCATTTTTTTGCATCTTTGAATTTGAAAAAAAGAAAGAATTAATGATGACATTGTCACAACTTGATCCAAAACCTGTTTGGAGCTATTTTTCTGAAATTTTACAAATTCCAAGACCATCCAAAAAAGAAGAGAAAATAATTCAGTATTTGCTCGATTTTGCGTCTAAAAATAACCTGGAGGCGACTATGGATGAAGTTGGAAATGTGCTGATTGTCAAGCCGGCAACTCCAGGTATGGAAGGTCGGCCTACAGTGGTATTACAGACCCACATAGACATGGTTTGTGAAAAAAATGCCGACAGGGAGTTTGATTTTGAAAATGATCCGATTGAAGCAATTGTAGAAGGGGAGTGGGTCACTGCAAATGGCACTACGTTGGGTGCTGATGATGGAATTGGTATCGCCGCTCAACTGGCCATTCTTTCTTCCGGGGATATCCCTCACGGACCTATAGAATGTTTATTCACCGTGGATGAAGAAACAGGGCTGACAGGCGCATTGGCATTAAAATCCGGGTTTTTTAAAGGCAGGATCCTCATCAACCTGGATTCGGAAGATGAAGGTGAAATTTTTATCGGCTGTGCAGGAGGAATCGACACAGTAGCCACTTTTCGTTACACTAAGGAACAGACTCCATTTGGTTCGGTGGCCTTCAAAATAAAGGTAACAGGATTGACCGGTGGGCACTCGGGTGATGATATTCACAAGGGGCTGGGAAATGCCAACAAGATTCTGGCCAGATTTATCCGGAGGGAATTTAACGTGTTGCAGCTGGCACTGGTGGATTTCGACGGGGGAAACCTGCGCAATGCCATTGCCAGGGAAGCTGTTGCCTGGGTGGTTATTCCATCAAAACAAAGGAGTCAGTTTCAATCCGACTTTGATGAATACGTTAAGGATGTTTTGTTCGAGTATAAGAATACAGAACCTGATTTGGATATTTATATGGCACCAACCGAAACACCCTATCAGGTAATGAATTATTCTTCTGCTGCCTGTTTGCTGAATGCTTTGGTGGCTTGTCCGCACGGAGTACTCGAAATGAGTACCCGGATGCCCGGAATGGTGGAGACATCAACCAACCTCGCTTCGGTAAAGTTTATGCCTTTTAACGAAATTGTGGTTACCACCAGCCAGCGGAGTGAAGTGGAAAGCCGGAAACAGATGGCTGCCGGTATGGTTGAGGCTACTTTCCGCCTTGCAGGTGCCACCGTGGTTCATTCAGAGGGTTACCCCGGATGGGCCCCTGATCCTGACTCCAACATCCTGCGGATCGCTGTGGATTCCTACAAAAGGATTTTTAAAACGGAACCAGTGGTGCGTTCCATTCATGCCGGACTCGAATGTGGTTTGTTCAGTGAAAAATATCCGGGACTCGACATGATTTCCATTGGGCCAACCATCAAGGGGGCACATTCACCCAGCGAACGCATAAACATTCAGGCAACACAGAAATTCTGGGACCATTTGTTGGATATTCTGAAGAATGTAAGTCAGTAATATAATTTAGCAGATATGTACATCAACCGCCGGAATTTCTTAAAAACAGCATCAACCGCCGGAATGGCTGCCGTGCTGCCGCACAGTGCCGGAATGAACCTCTCGGCATCAATTTCCCTGAATAAACTTGACGAAGCAGTCGGAAAACCCGTGCTTAATACCAGCCTGTTTTCCTCACCGGTTATCATTGATACCCTGGAGTTGCTTCGTTACCGGAATACTTTCCTGTGCAGGGTTCGCTCCAGGGAGGGCGCCGAAGGTATTTCAGTGAGTAACAACGAACAGATGCAATCTCTTTATCCCATGTTTACCCAACGGTTACACTCTTTTTTTATAGGAAAAAATGCCGTTGACCTGGAGAAGCTCATAGAGGAGGTGTATGTATGGAAAAGTAATTACAAACACCAGGGTTTAGGTCTCTGGATACCCCTTGCCACTATAGAATTTGCCATTCTCGATATGCTGGGCCGTATTGCCGGAAAATCCATCGGACAATTAATCGGGAGTATTCACCATCCCCGGATTGCAGTTTATCAGGCAAACGGAGACCGTGGAAAACCGGCTGAGGAAACGCTGGAGCTTATCCGCAGGGAAGTGGAGAGGACAAATGCAAAAGCCCTGAAATTCAAGCTGGGAGGACGGATGAGCAACAATTATGAGTTTCCGGCAGGGCGCACGGAGAAGCTTATACCTATGGTCAGAAAGGCCTTTGGCGATGAAATGGTCATTTATGCTGATTCAAATGGCTCTTATAATGTTGATGAGGCAATCAGGATAGGCAAAATCATGGAAGAGTACCGGTACGACTTTTACGAAGAACCTGTGCCATTCGACTGGTATGAAGAAACCAGACAAGTGGCATTGTCCCTCAATATCCCTATTGCAGGTGGTGAACAGGAGCCCTCGATGCACACCTTCCGCTGGATGATTGCGAACAATGCTTTGCAAATCGTTCAGCCCGATATGTTTTACTTCGGGGGTATGATCCGGTCGATGAAAGTAGCCCGCATGGCTGAAGCCGCAGGGTTGAAATGCACTCCCCATATTTCAGGTTCAGGCCTGGGATTTCTGTATATGATGCACTTTGTCTCGGCTACGCCCAATGCAGGTCCGTATCATGAATTTAAAGGGTTCAAC
>CAYMXK010000415.1:0-4241 GCA_964393915.1 uncultured Prolixibacteraceae bacterium | reverse complement strand
ACCCGCCCGCGCCACCGCATGACGTTGGCCGGCACCTATGAGCTGCCCTTCGGCAAGGGCCGCAAGTACCTGGGCGAGTCCGGGCCCGGAGCCGACGCGATCTTCGGCGGCTGGGTGGCGAGTCTCGCCGGGATCATCGATCTGGTCACCATTGTTTCGGCCATATCGGGTGTGGTGCTGTCGATGGAAATATATCAGTCGATTGCCAGGTTTTTCCCGGGTTGCGAAAATAAGCAAAAACACATCTATGCCTCAACAGGTCTCTACTTTTACCTGTTCACCTATTTGTTGTTTGCTGCAATTTTTCTCCTGTATGCGAAACCGGTAAGTGAATTTATTTTCAATGTAAACGGTAAAGAAGGTGTTTTTAAGCTGGCAGTAGTGGCCATTGTGATCAATTCTATTTTCCATTACTTTCAAAACCTTTTGCGCTATTCATTGAAGTCGATAAAATACTCCATCTCGAACATCATCTTTTCACTTTCAACCATCTCTTTTTCAATATTTTTTGTAATGCTCAGGCAAAAAGGGCTCGAAGGTGTTTACCTGGGGCAAATTGTGGGTGGGTGTATTGGATTGATGTTAACGTTCTATTTTAACCACCGGTACATTTCGTTGTCGGTTAACATCCAGGTATTGAAAAAGATGCTTCGGTTCAGTATTCCATTGGTGTGGTCGGGGTTGGCAGTATACTCCTTAACCTACATCGACAGAATCTTAATTCAGCGCTTTTTGTCGCTTTCGGAGCTGGGAATTTACGGGGTCAGTTTTCGGATTGCCTCCATCACTCTGGTTTTTATGGGGATTGTAAATTCATCGTTTGTGCCCCTTGTTTACAACAAATACAAAAACTCAGACATCAAAGCCGAGCTGGAAAAAATTTACCGCTACGTATTCTTCATCGGCTTTGCAGGAATTACTTTCATCAGTATTTTCTCGGTTGAACTGCTGGGCATAATTACCACACCCGAATACCTGCCGGCTTACCGGGTAATGCCTTTTCTGTTGTTGTCGGGTTTTCTGATGCAGTTCGCCAACATGTTTCTGGGGTTGAGCCTTGCCGAGAAAACAAACATAATTGCCTGCATTTATGTGTTTGGTTTAATCGTGAGTTTTGCAGTCAATTTCATATTGATCCCGGTATTGGGTATATTGGGTGCTGCAATTTCCAGCTCGTTTGTAGCTTTAATAATCTTTTCGTTACAATTCCATTTTTCGCAAAAACATTATTTTGTAGAATTCAAATACCAACCATTCCTGATTTGTACGCTGGTTTCAATCATCGCTGCATCGTCTGTTTATTTTATAAAAATTGAAAATCTGCTGATTTCTTATACGGTAAAGATGCTGCTGTTTGGAGTATATTTTTTTACTTGTATCAGGTTGTCGCAAATTGTTGGCTGGAAGGCTTTAATAAGAAAATCAACTGCAAAGAAATGAAGGTGAAACACTCCGGAATCAGCTTCTTTTAAGGCAGCCAACGGAAATTCGAATGTACCCGGTTTAGATGTTTTCCCAGATTGGATGACCGGAACATCAAACTCCTTTTGCTGCAAGACCTGATTGTTCCTGCCGACAAGTTCTATCTTAATTTTTAATGACATTAAGATGATCCAAAAGGACGAATCCCTCAGGCGAGATGCCGATTGTGTTTTTACCTTTCCCAAGATTAACGGTAACACGTTCCCAAACCCAGTCGCCCACATTTCCCGTATTCCAGAATTCGATTTCACATACCCTTTTTCCGTTGATTTCTACCGGTGACAGAAAAACCTGTTCACGTTTAAGCGTATATCTGAATTCTAGGATATAGTTCCCCGGATCAGGGGCGTTATATGTCCATTTCACCTGATGTTTGGCATCACCCACCCTTGTTTCCAGGTACCCCTTTCCGGTATGACCTTCCACGTCAGACTTAAAAACCGAAACCAGATAGTCCGCATCTTCAGCTTCCAGAATGGTTCCCCCTGTCGTGGGTTGCATAGATGGCAGATTAACCTGACCTCCATTGGCGATAACATCAAACAAAGCCCAGTCAAAATTCTTTCTCCAATCTACATTGCCCACACGGTTGGTCCACAGCGGATTATGATAATTGGCCAATCCACTTGCCGCATAATGCCTCCAGTAACCGGCAGAGGTATTCAACTCTTCCATCGCTTTTTCATACCACTCTCTTTGCAACGATTCCCGGAAAAGGGAAAGGTAGGTTGCTCCCCTGATTTTGTGTCCATAATTTTTCCCCAGTCGGGCCATGGTTTGAATATCATCAATGGTGATTCGAAGCTCCTTGTTCATCTCCATACTTTGCCCATCAGCCCAGTTAAGTGCCATTTCGGCATTCCGGATGATTTTATCGGCTACCTGCAGCGGGGTTTCACCTTGAATTTCGGATCCGGCAAGAAACGCTTTTGTATAGTTGGGAATAGAGATTTTGCCCGTACCTCTGTGAGGGGGAAGTGTAATAAACCGGTTTACATCGTGGTAGCCAGATGGCGTGTTTGCGACAAACGGGCGTGATTGTCCGGATTCGATATACCATTGAAAATCGAGCGCGCCCCAGTGAAAACCAGTAACCCAGGGGTAAATCATGGAGGCATTTTGCCAGGCATCGAACATATCTTTTGCATTTACCGATGGGAAGCGGGATTGAATGACATCGATAAAACGGTCATTCCCCATGTTGGGATTATACCCAAGCCTACCCCAGCACATCCATTGATACCAATGTTTAACAATTTCAATTTCACGTGGTTCGACGCTGTTTTTTCCCATGAATTCTCTGCCCCAGACATATTGGTCGGAACCATAATAAAAACCTTCGGATACGTCGTAGGGTATGTTCTTAATGAAATCCCTGACAAAATCGGGCGCTCCCCATCGGAAACAGAAATTATCATCGTTGCGAAGGGTCCACAATGTTTTCAGGTTTTCGCCCTGAATATCTTTTACAAAATTCTGATGAAAAATCTGATTTACAGAGCTGTAAACATGTGCCTGTGCATACTTGAAGCTGAAAACAAAGTTGATGTTTTCATTCTCTATTACCTCTTTAAAGATTGAAGTGATCTCTTTTGCCTGTGTTTGATGCTGGCGGTGTATAAAGTCGATTTTTCGTCCGGGCTGTTCCGTTAGTGCATCCAGGACACCTTGTCCATAGGTGGCAAAGGCCCACTCTTCTTTTTGGGTTGCAGTATAGTCATACATGTTTTCTCCGGTTGTAAGTCCAATTCCGGCAAGGTCAGGGTAAGTGAGCAGCATCTGTTTTATGCTTTTGCGGAAGTAGTCAGTTGTAACTGGATTTTCGAGTTTATCGGTAATGCCATATTTCCCGTCGGTTCCATAAACAAATATGTTCCATGTTATCACATAGAATTTCACATTGCGTTGTTTGCCATAAGCCATTACTTTGCGCCAGAACTCAATTTTTTCTTCAATCGTCATTTTTTTGAGTACTTCATAGCTCTTCATGATTTCAGGTGCATCGAAGCCCCAGCCGTTCAGTGAATAATTTTCTTTCCAAATGCCGGTACTTCTTCTTACATCGTTTAATGCAACATCAGGATATTCAGGAACCTTTACCATGGATGGAAATGGATGCATGTTCCAAAGTGAAATGAGGTTGTAGCGGTAGCGGGCAAGATTGTCGATATACTCCTTCCAAAATTCAAAGTCCCACATTTCGGCCATGTTCTTCTGAGCCGCATCGGAAGGTTCGGTATAGGTTGGGGTACGCATATCGAGCGGAATGTTATATTTGGTCCCGCGAACTTTCATGTATGGGTTTTGCAGTTGGTTTTGCACTGCATCGATTCCCATAACTTTAATAATTTCAGCTACTTCAAGGCCACCGTACATCGTTCCTGCTTCATCGTAACCCAATATATAAATCGTTTTTTGGCCCTTTCCCGATTTATGAACTATGAAACCTTCATCTTTTAATTCAGCCACATTTTTTATACCTGCCTTTCTTACAATGCCTGCAGCTGATTTCTCTTTCAGGCTGATTAAAATAATATTAAATTGACCATCCCGTAACTTGTTCAGATCGGAAATTGAATAACTGGCAGATTCGAATCCTTTATCTTTCAATACCTGCGATATTTCGTTTGCTGCAAACTGCAATTTGCCTGATTCTTTGTTAAACCCAATACCAATGATATTTGCACCAGCCGAATAAACAAAAACTGCGAATAATAAAAGTAAGATTGACTTCATCTTGAATTTTTTCAACAAATTTA
>CAYMXK010000414.1:0-4244 GCA_964393915.1 uncultured Prolixibacteraceae bacterium | reverse complement strand
AAAATAAAGTTCAATTTTCATAAAATATATAACTATGAAATTATCCCGTAGAAAGGTTTTAAAATCCTCATTGTTATTGAGTGGTTTAGTCGTTGTTAAACCGGAAAGTCTTTTGAAATTCAATACCATATCCGGTAATGACTCTTCTAAACTTATGGATCGGATTCCATTAAAAGGTGAGGAATTTAATGAATCGTTTGAATTCCCTGATGAGGCAACCGGTCGGTTAACCAGGAGATTGACATCTAACCGACAGTTTAATCAAAAACCAACTTACCATTTAAGTTCTGGCTTTTCTCAGGACGATCAATACCTGACTTTTTGCACCTGGAATGAAGGAAGCGGGTCAGCTTTAGTTAGAGCTAATATCGAAAATGGAGACTGCAAAGTACTCGATTATGCTGAAGCGGGAGCTGACTTTGAATTTACCAGCGGAAATAGCCTGGAAATGATTCCAAAGACAAATTTAACCGTGATCAGATATGGACAATCAATCAGGATCTATGATATCCGTACCGGAGAACTTGTTTTTCAGAAAAATAGTGATGGAAAGGGATATTTCAGCGGAGCAGCCGGCACTTGCGATGCAAGAAGCCTCATTGTAATCCGTAATGATCATGATTTTAGTTTCAGAAGAGACGATGGGAAAAAGGATCCATATAAAGCATTGGGATACAGCATTTTCAGAATTGACTTACAATCAGGTAAAGAGGAACAAATTTTCAGAGATAATGATTTTATGGGAGGACATGCTATTCCCAGTCCAGTAGATCCGAACTTGTTACTTTATCATCGGGATTCACCTCCTAGATTTGGGCATGGAGGTGATTTTGGCAAGACTTCCAGGGATTGGATATTAAATATTCGCACCGGTAAATTGACTGAAATCAGGCCAAACGATCCCAGCAAGTTTACCTGGCATGGCAACTGGAGTTATCAGGGAGATCATATTTATTACCATGGTCCCTCGGGTGACCAAACCATGCGGGAAAAATACGAAGAGATCGGTTCACCTTACAAAGATGGGCCCGGTACAAGGCATTTTATAGGTGTAGCTGATCTTAAGGGTAATATTGTGTGGGAAAAACAGTATCCATTTCTTTATTATGGGCATGTAAGCTCACATCGCCAGCAGAATGTGATAATCATTGATAACTTATTGGCCTATGAATTTATGAGTGGCATTCATTGGGAAGACAGGGATAGTGATAATAACCCCAAAATTGAATTGTTAGCGAAGCATAATAGTACTCACCAATCTGGGGCTCAAACCCGTCATCCCCATTGCCAGATGACTTCCGATGGTAAATGGATATCTTATAATGCTCAGTTTGATCTAAGGTCAGATGTTTATGTAGTGAAAATGAAATAAATTTAATGTTTTTTTTGATAAGTTTTGATTGTTGGCCAGGACAAGTATGAAATCAGTTCTAAAATTACCTGATTATTTTGGTGAAATTTCAAGAGTTGGCCTTCATTAATTTTGGGATTGAAATTGTCTTGGAAAATCAGCGGTAGCTTTTTTACTTAACGGTCTGGCTAAACGGCCAATGACGATATCCTTAAAAATATCAAGACTGACCGGGCAGCCTCGCATAAACAATCCGAAACCGACACAGTCATATAAACTGCCGCAAATTTTATGAACCCCGCTAATAATGCGTTTCTTTTCACTGATATTCCTCAGATTAACGGACATAGGACAATTGTCATATATGGCCTCTCTTCTGCTGGCTGGTTTTTCATTCTCCATGTCAGCCTTTCTTTACGCTGCTATTTGTATCAAACGGTCAATGTCCTGAGGTGAGGATACAGTTCAAACTTCAGAACTCCTTACCCCTCGCAATATAATTTCGCGGTAATTTTATGAATTATTTGCAAATTGGTACCTGGAAAAACAGTTTCTGTTTGGTTTAACAGTTTCGCCAGTTCATAAGCAGCATTGTTAAACCGGGCTGCCGACAAAGAATGCTGGGTTGCTGAAAGAAAAGGTGAGATCATAAGCCGGAAAACTCTCAGCCTTAAGATGATTTAATTTGTATTTGAATTAAAAATTAATTTGTATAATTGCTTTCTTTCTCAGCATAGATTTTAAAGGGTTCAGGTTTGTGTCTGAAAAAGTCCAAAAAAGAGATTTTTTGAACCCACCTTAATATGAAAATCCCTCAGGGTAGCGATCCCTGAAAAATCACCTTACTGTTATGCTGAAACATATTTTACAACAAATACAAATAAACCAAATATGAGTTTTAAAAAAATCATTAGCACCACTTTTCTATTTGCATTATTCCATATCGTTGCCTATACGGTATATGCGCAATCAACAGAAAAAGCGGTTCCCGTCTTTATTGATGGCGAAGCTCAGATTGTTAAAGCTTTCTCAGAGCCTGATAAGTGGATCAGGCATGATTTATGGGTAGAGACAACATTCGATACCGATGATGATCGCAAACCTGACAGGATGCATGTCTCCGTCACCCGGCCTTATCAAACCGAATACCAGGGCCTGAAGCTTCCGGTGGTCTATATTTCCAGCCCCTATTTCGCAGGAACTTCCGGCATTGTTGAAGGTCTTATGTGGGATGTGAAACATGAAATTGGTTCACCACCTAAAACCCGCTACCATGCTGAAGTTGTTCGCAGAGGGGAAAGACCATTTATTTCAGATTCTGAAATCAACACGTGGGTTCCAAGGGGGTATGTGGTGGTACACTCCTCTTCACCCGGAACCGGACTTTCACAAGGCGCACCTACAGTAGGAGGACTCAATGAGTCTCTGGCGCCAAAGGCAGTAGTCGACTGGCTGTGCGGGCGAGCCCCCGGATATACATCGCCCAATGGAAATGAGCGCGTGGAAGCATACTGGTCAACCGGGAAAGTGGGAATGACAGGAACTTCCTACAATGGTACCATTCCATTGGCAGCCGCTACCACCGGTGTTGAAGGACTGGAAGCAATCATCCCGATTGCCCCCAATACCTCCTATTACCATTACTACCGCTCATATGGGCTTGTCAGGTTTCCCGGAGGCTATCTCGGGGAGGACATAGATGTATTGTATGACTTCATTCATAGTGGTGATGAATCAAAACGTGCCTACAACAATGCCACGGTTCGTGATACGGAAATGAGACAAGGCATGGACAGGGAGACAGGCGATTACAATGATTTCTGGGACGGACGCGACTATTTGAACCAGATGGGGCCAATGCATGCTGCCCTCCTGATGGCTCATGGGTTTAACGACTGGAATGTAATGCCCGAACATAGTTACAGAATCTATAAAAAAGCTACCCAAATGGGTATTCCTGCACAATTGTATTACCATCAGGACGGACATGGTGGCCCACCTCCTCTTAAAATGATGAACAGATGGTTTACTCGCTACCTTCATGGTGTGGAGAATGATGTTGAAAACGATCCCCCTGTATGGATCGTTCGCGAGAATGACAAACAAGACAATCCCACACCCTATGAGGCATACCCTCGACCTGGATCATCTCCGGTAACCCTTTTTCTGCATCCGGGGGCTCCGGAACAGGGCCTGTTAAGCACTGCAAAAGCAAATAATCCCGGAACAGAAACATTGGTCGACAACTATTCGTTTAATGGATCATCATTAGCCAGTGCTGAGATCACCGACCACCGGCTCATATATGTTACAGAGGAACTGCAGGAAGATATTCACCTTTCAGGATTGCCTGAGGTAAGCATCAGATTGTCTGCAAGCAAACCGGCTGCCAACCTTTCTGTATGGCTGGTATCCCTTCCATGGAACGAAAGAAGAAATGCAAAAATTACAGACAACATTATTACACGCGGCTGGGCTGACCCAACAAACCACAGGTCAATCAGAGAAAGTGAGCCCCTGGTACCGGGTCAATTCTATTCCCTTAAATTCGACATGCAACCAGACGATCAAATAATTCCCAAAGGTCAGAAAATTGGCCTCATGATCTTTTCGAGCGATAAAGAATTTACAGTCTGGCCGAAACCTGGTACCGAACTGACCATTGACCTGAATGCAACCAGCATTACACTGCCGGTTGTTGGGGGGCCGGATGCCTTTATCAACGCTACCAGAAAGAAATGATCCCTGACAAAAATCATTATTCTGAATCCAGGGGAGTTCTATTATCTAAATCATTGTTATTCATATAATTATATGCGTAATTGCGTATTATTTAATACGAAAAGCCAAAATTTTATTAATTTGGCGGTCGGCTGATCTCTGGGCCTGCTCA